>JADZBJ010000044.1 GCA_020852155.1 Saprospiraceae bacterium
GGTTTCGTAAAAAATCTGCGTTATCTGCGGTAAAATCTGCGGGAAATAAAAAATGTCGGTCGTGTCATATTTTAAATGATAAAGGGATGTGTCATCCTGAGCGTAGCGAAGGAACTGGCCCGGCGAAATGCTCAATTTGACCTTCGTGGGATGCAGATGTTTCGCTACGCTCAACATGACACATCACACAAAAAATGACACTACCAAAATGTCCCCTAGTGTGACACGTTTGAATAAGCACAGAAACCAGGATTTAAGTGATTTTGAAGATTTCCATGATTGATTTTCCTGATTTTCAAGGATTTGCAGACTCGACTTGTTCAAAATACCATTTTATATCAACTATACCATGAGATCGTTTTTGCTCCTTTGCCTGTTATTGCTGGCTGCATCCTGCGAGCCGGATATTGAAGAAGTGCCGCTCCCGACCGGCATTTGTATCACGACGCAACACCACACCTGGATTGTTCCGCATTCGAGGGTGTATGTCAAATTCAACGTTGAGTCATTTCCCGGCTATGATCGGCCGCCCGGTTATTTTGATGCGTCTTTTGAAACCGGCGCCGACGCTCGTGGTTGTCTCAATTCGGTGCCCGAAGGCCGGCATTGGCTGATTGCCTTCGGCTATGACAGCCTCTATTGGCCGCACGAGGTGTATGGAAGCATGCGCGCCGTGATTTCATTGGATAAAAAACCGTACCTGGATACCATCATGTACGTATCTGAATGACGATGGGCCACCCCGAAAATTCGGAATGGCCCATCACTATCAGATCAGAGAACTGCTTACAGGCTTTCTGTCAGCGACTCACTTTCTGCGCGTTCGGCTTTTGCCTTCTGAGAAATTTCTTCGATGATCGCCTGGAATTCCTTTGACGGAATAGGCTTGTCCACCACGGTTACTTCCTGTTTGATGGCTTGTGCCAGTTTATCCCATTCGATTTCAGATTCGACTTTTTCGTTTTCCTTTTTGTCTTTCACCATGCGCTCAGCCATGGTAGCGATGAACATATCATCCACTTGTCCGCCGAAATAGCTGCGAATCTGTTTGCTGTAATGTTCCATCAGGTCGGCTTCGGTAATTTCCACACCTAATTTCTGCTTAAGGGCGTCGCGGAGGATGCTCCAGCGCAGGTTTTCGAGAAATGCCGGCAAAGCTATTTGTACCTGTTCGGGCGTGAGTTTATCGCGATTGGTCAGTGTAAGCCAGCGACCGATGAAGGCTGCCGGAAGTTCAAAGCGGTTCGCGGCCAGCAAACGCTCCTGAAATTCGCGCATCAGCAGTGCGTCCGACTGTTCGCCGTAGTATTGACGAATGCCGTCTTTGAGTTTGTCAATGGCTTCGTCTTTGGACGAAACGCCACCGCCAAAATAGTTATTGAAAAACTCATCGTCCATGTCCGCATCTGTCACGCGATTAACCTCCTCGATAACGCCTTCAAACATATCGCCGATTGGGCGCTGGTCATTGTCGGGAACATTGAGGATGTATTTGCGGAAGAAACTTTCTTTTTCCTGATTTTCCAGGTGGCGGGCATTAAAGCGCAGTGTATCGCCTTTTTTCAGGGTCAGGATTTGCGCTTTCAATTGCTCGTCAACGATATTTTTCACCAGCGTGCTCATGGAAGTTTCCCAGCCGCCTTCTTTGATGGCGTCGCCGTCGAGTTCGCGGGCCGCAATACGCACGATGTCGTTATCCTGAATATCGTTTTCCGGATTGGCGCGTTTGCCCATGCGTTTGCGCGCATAGTTCAGGTCTTCTTCGGCCAGTTCATCAAGGTTTGAAATCGTGAGACGCTCGTAGCTGCTGGCTTTGTCCAGTCCGCTGATATCGAATTCCGGAACGAACCCGACTTCATATTTCACGCGGTACTCCGGGTCAGGATTGCTGATTTTGAAAGAGAATGCTTCCTGTTCATCTACTGGAAGCGGCTGGCCCAATACCTGAATTTTTTCGTTTTGCAGGTAATCGTACAGACGCTCGGAAAGCATTTCATTGAGCGTTTCGCTGAAGATGGAAGAACCGTAAAGTTTTTTTACAAAATCCATCGGCGCCTGGCCCTGGCGAAAACCTTTGATGGGCATACGCTGGCGGAAACGCTTCAGTTCGGCGTCCAGTTTTGGTTTTAATTCGTCACGATTGATGGTAACGGTAATGTGACAGCTGCAGCTGTCGATGTCCTGGCGAGCAACCATGTGTTCGGAAAATTCTGTCAATAATGAAGTGCGGGTGGAGGGACTCGAACCCCCATGCCTCGCGGCGCCAGATCCTAAGTCTGGTACGTCTACCAATTTCGCCACACCCGCAACTAACTCGATGGAGTAATACTTTTCAAGGTTGCCTGATTAGGCATGCCTCCTGAAAAGGGCTGCAAAAGTACAATGATCGTTTAATATTATGAAATTGGCTTTCAAAATTTTATGTGGCAAAACACAAAAAAGGGCTTTAAATTCCAAATGATGCTCGGAATTGTTAAAAAATGCAATTTTTTTAGTTTTAAAAAAAGAACTAATATTAATAGTCGTAGTCAAGCCAGTAGTTTTATCCCATGAATCACCACAAGATTTACTTCGTTTTTGCAGGTCTTGCACTGTCCATGTTGTTCGCGTTTACAACGCCCACACCCAATCACACACCGAATTGGGGGTTCTTCGCACACAAACGGATCAACCGTTTGGCGGTGATGACCTTGCCACCGGAAATGATGGCTTTTTTCAAGCCGAATATTGATTACCTGACCGATCATGCGGTGGACCCGGATATGCGTCGTTATGCCGCGCGCAACGAGGGTAGCCGGCATTATATTGACCTGGATCAGTATGGCGCAGCGCCTTTTGACGACCTGCCGCGCACCTGGCTGGATGCGCTGTTGTTACACACCGACATTTGGGTGACCACGGCAGCCGGTGAAAAATTTTGTGCCTATGGCCCTGGCGCGGATTCGCTGCGCAAGGTCGCGCCGGATTCCGTTTATGCCTGGAGAAGGTTTTTTACCCGACAAATTTCGAACCGCCTGTTGCGCAACGAAGAGGACACGGCTTTGCCCGCCGACTCGGTGGCATTACTGCTGTTCAATCGAAAAAACAACACCGGCGCTTCCGCCATTGTGGCTGCTTCATTTGAAGAGCGCCTGATGGAACACGGCATTTTACCCTGGCATTTGCAGGTCATGCAACGACGCATTACCGAGGCATTTAAAAGGGGCGATGGCAGACAGGTACTTCGCTTGTGCGCTGATATGGGGCATTATATCGGCGATGCGCATGTGCCGCTGCACACAACGAGTAATTACAACGGGCAAAAAACCAGCCAGCACGGTATTCATGGTTTTTGGGAAAGCCGCATTCCTGAGTTGTTTGCCGACGACGATTACGATTACTTTGTAGGCAAGCCGGAATATGTGGATCAAACACGCGACTGGTTCTGGGGCATGGTACTGCAAAGCAATACTATGGTGGATTCAGTGCTGTTATACGAACGGAAATTATCCAAAAGTTATCCATCAGACCGTCAAATGTGCCCGGATATGCGGCTTGGCGTCATGTTGGTTGCGCCGTGCCGGGATTATGCCGCCGCCTATCAGGATGCCTTGAATGGCATGATTGAGCGCCGGATGCGTGCCGCCATTCACGCCGTGAGTTCAGCATGGTATACCGCCTGGGTGGATGCCGGACAACCTGATTTGAAAAAGATGCAAATCAACCCGCCTTCAGCCGATGAAATTGAAGAAGAAAAGGAAATGAAAAAAGCCTTTGAAAAGGGTAAAATTAAAGGCCGCGAAGAAACGCATTGAAGTGGTAAGCGGTTAGCGGTAAACGGTTAGCGAATATGGTCAACCCAAAGTAGTTTTGAACGACTCTCGTCTGTTAAGCCCTTGAAAATCAAGAAAATCAATCATAGAAATCTTCAAAATCATTTAAATCCTGGCGCATCGTTGTGGTAAAAAAGATAA
>JADZBJ010000045.1 GCA_020852155.1 Saprospiraceae bacterium
AACCTGGCGAATGTTGATTATCAGGCCATTGGCGCAAGCCTTAAAGGCCCTTTTGCCACGCTTGACGCACAAGCGCACCGGTTTGGTTTGCTGGATAGCGGAGTTTCTCTGGCCGACAAAACCCAGGATATATTGAGTACGTGGTTCAAACCAACGCTGCTGGGCGACTTTGTGCAGTCATTTATAGGCGTAGCGGGCAACATTATGGTCACGTTGACTGCGGTAACGTTCATTTTGTTCTTTTTCCTGAAAGACGAAGATATGTTTACGGAAATGTTGCATGCCATCGTACCGAATGAACTGGAACAGAAGGTTTTGCATGCCGTTGACGACAGCAGCCATGTACTGACGCGTTATTTTGGCGGGCTGGTTATCCAGATCATGACCTTTTCTTTGTCCGTCACCTTGCTGTTATGGATTTTCGGTATAGAAAACTCATTATTGGTGGGCGTATTTGGGGGCCTGTTCAATGTCATTCCGTACGTAGGGCCGATTATGGGTGGTATTTTCGGGTGTTTTATCACCCTGACCAGCCACGTCAATGCAGATTTTAATTTGTTGATGCCTATGTTGGCGAAGGTGATTGCTGCATTTGCGATCACGCAGTTTATTGACAACAACTTCTTGGGGCCAATGATTTTTTCCAAGAGCGTTCAGGCGCATCCGCTGGAAATATTCATCGTGACATTGGCCGCAGCCAAAATTGGCGGTGTAATGGGAATGGTTTTAGGTATTCCGGTTTATACGGTATTGCGCGTAATTGCCAGGGTGTTTTTCAGCGAATTCAAGTTTGTGCAACGACTCACCGAACATCTTGATGAGGATTCCGCGGACAAAGAGGCGCCTCCAAAACAGGAATAGATAAACAGGAAACCCCTGACGGGGTTGGGGGTGAAATTCCCAAATCAATATCTATAAACGGGAAACCCCTGACGGGGTTTTGGGCGGAGTTTCTAATTCCAAATCTATAAACGGGAAACCCCGGACGGGGTTTGGACGGATTTTCTAAAATCAAAATCTATACATAGGAAACCCCGGACGGGGTTCTGACTGAATTTCTAAATCCAGATCTATAAACGGGAAACCCCGGACGGGGTTTGAACGGATTTTCTAAATCCAGATCTATAAACAGGGAACCCCTGACGGGGTTGGGACGGATTTTCTAAATCCAGATCTATAAACAGGAAACCCCGGACGGGGTTTGGACGAATTTTCTAATTCCAAATCTATAAACAGGGAACCCCTGACGGGGTTTGGACGGATTTTCTAAATCCAGATCTATAAACGGGAAACCCCTGACGGGGTTTGGACGACACACATCTGTAAATTTGAAAATCAGGAAAATCAATCCTGTAAATCATCAAAACCACTTAAAATCCGGGTACAAAAAGAAAGCCGCCCACCTGTAAACAGGGAGCTGCTTTTGTGTTCGTGCATAGGGCCGAAGAAGATTACTTCTCCAGCTTGTCTTTCAAAGCGGCCAGTGATGCCAGATCGCCGAGGGTGTCTTTTTCGACTTTCTTTTTCACTTCTTCGATAGCAGCCTGGTTTTCGCCGTCTTCCTTGGCGCGTTCAGCGCGGACAGCGGCGTCAGCCTTGTATTTCAGATCTTCAACGTAGCGGCTGTGTGAAACCAGCAAACGACGGTCGTCTTTGTTGAATTCCAGCACTTTTACGGTTACAGTATCGCCAACTTCTACGTTTTGGCCATCTTCTTTGCGAAGGTGTTTGAACGGAGCGAAGGCTTCAACACCGTGAGGCATCGCGAAAGTAGCGCCTTTGTCGTCTTTCTTGGTCACTGTTGCTTCATGGTAGGAACCTACGCTGAAGACAGAGTCGTACATATCCCAAGGGTTTTCCTGGGTTTGCTTGTGACCGAGGCTGATCTGGCGTTTTTCCAGATCGACGTTGAGCACCATAACTTCGAGTTCGCTACCCGGCTTGGTAAATTCGCTTGGGTGTGCGTAACGCTTGGTCCATGACAGGTCGCTGATGTGTACCATACCGCCAACGCCGTCAGACAGTTCAACGAACAGTCCGTAGTTGGTGATGTTTTTCACTGTGCCTTTGTGGGTGCTGCCAACTGCAAAGCGGTTGTCAATATCGCTCCAAGGGTCGTTAGTGAGTTGTTTGATCGAGAGCGACATTTTGCGGTCGGCGCGATCAATGGTCACGACTTTGGCTTCGATTTCCTGGCCCATCTTGAAGTAATCCTTGGCATTGATGCTTTGGTTGCTCCAGGAGATTTCGCTGATGTGGATCAGACCTTCTACGCCAGCCTGAATTTCAACGAATGCGCCATAGTCTTCGATGTTGACGATTTTGCCGCGAACGACAGAACCTTCAACAACGTCGGCTGCCAATACTTCCCACGGATGTGGTGTGAGTTGCTTGAGGCCGAGGCTGATACGTTTTTTGTTTTCGTCGAAGTCGAGTACCACCACGTTGAGGCGCTGGTTGAGCGACAACACTTCGCTTGGGTGCTGAACGCGGCCCCAGCTGATGTCAGTGATGTACAACAGACCGTCAACGCCACCCAGGTCGAGGAACGCACCGAAGTCGGTGATGTTCTTAACGATACCTTCGAGTACCTGACCTTTTTCAAGACCGCTGAGGATTTGCTCGCGCTGTTCGGCCAGATCGCTTTCGATGAGGGCCTTGTGGCTGATAACGGCATTTTTGATCTGCTCGTTAACTTTAACCACTTTGAAGTCCATCTTCTTGCCAACGTACTGATCGTAGTCAGTTACCGGCTTGATGTCAATTTGAGAACCAGGCAGGAACGTTTCAAGACCGTTGCAGTCAACGATAAGACCGCCTTTGGTTTTGCTGATAACGGTACCCTGGATGATGGTGCCATTTTTGAAAGAATCCACGATACCTTCCCATGAACGGAGGATCTTGGCTTTACGGCGTGACAGGCCGAGGTTGCCCTGGCTGTCTTCCTGGCTTTCAACATAAACTTCCACGTCGTCGCCGGGGTTAGGCAAACCGCCTTCGCCACGGAATTCGCTCAATGGAATCAGGCCGTCGCTCTTGTAGTTGATGTCCAGTACCACATCGCCACCGCTGACAGCGCTAACGCGGCCGCGGATAACTGAATTTTCTTCAATGCTGCGCATAGAAGAATCGTAGTTTTTGAACATCGCATTGCGCTCAGCCTCAGGATAGGAAATGGTACCGCGCTTGTCGAGCGACCAGTCGAAATCATCATGTGCGCCACCCGTTACGACTGGCTCAAATACCGGAATTTCAACTTCTTCTTCTTCCTCTTCCGCTTCAGGCGCTGCTGCAACAACAACAGGTGCTGGTGCAGGTTCTGGTGCGGGTTCAGCAACGACGGTTTCTTCAGCAGCAGCTTCTACTGTCTCTTCAGCAGCTTCTACTGTTTCTTCAACAGCAGCTTCTACTGTCTCTTCGGAAGCGGCTTCTACTGTCTCTTCAGCAGCTTCCACACTTTCAGCAGCAGCGGTTTCAGGCTCCGGAGTCACTTCGTTGACCGTTTCCTGTTCGTCGTTCTGGAGTTCTTTTTCTTCGTTAGACATAATATAAAATCTTGATTTTCAGGAGTTTGGGTTTAGTTAAGAAATTTCAGGCACACTTAGAGGCCGTGCCGTTTGACCCTGCTTTTCGCAAAGCGGGCGCGAAGGTAGGGTTTTACCCCGAAAAAGCATAAAAAAGGCATCTTTTTTTCGCCTTCACGAACAGATATTTGAATGACTATTGTACGTCAACAAAAAATGTCAAATCTGTTTTGGCTTTGATGTTTCCGGCGTCCTGATCGCCGTATGCCAAGTGCCAGGGCATAAACAAAAATGCTTTGGAGCCGTGGCGCAATTGCATGATGCCTTCATCAAAACCGGCAATCATCTGACCACCTCCGGCCGGAAAGGCCAGGGGTTCGCGTCGTTCATAAGAATTATCGAACGGAACGCCGGTTTCGGTAATGACACCAAAGTAGTGCACCTGTACGGGTTCGCCGAGTTTGATTTTTTCGCCTGTGCCTTCCTGTTCGATGTAAATTTTCAGGCCGCTTGGCAACGTTTTGATTTGAGCGTCAAGCAGTCCGCTGCGATAAGCCTTGACGCGCGAAACGACGGCTGCTTCTACCTGTTTGGCGTAGGCTTTGGCTTGTTCGGCGGCTTTGGCTTTGGCCTCCAGGCCGATAATGCTGAGCAGTTTGATTTCGAAGCGCATTTCTGTTGCTTTTTTTGCCGGTGGCGGCAAAAACTTGCGCATTGTAGAGTCAATGGCCTGATACACCGTAGCAGAATCGCCGCGCACCATAAGCAGGAGGGCATCGTGCATGGGCGGGTAATAGTCTGTTTCAGTATTGGCGTCCATGATGTCGTATTTGTACACGCCGCCAGGCAACTTTTTGGAAGTATTGACCAGTACATTGCCAGCATAGACTTGCACATCGCACAGGGCGCTTTCGCCGCGCTGGGGCCTCATCCCTACCCCGTTGGTGTGGTTAACCATGCGGTAACCGTGTTCTGTCACGAAACCATTTTGCGCTTGCACAGCGGCGACAACTAACAGAAAAAAGACTGCAAAAAATAACTTTTTCATCGTTTTAAAGATAGTCAACCCAAAGTGATTTTGAATGACTCACGTCTGTAAATCCTTGAAAATCAAGAAAATCAATCATATAAATCTTCAAAATCACTTAAATCCAGGTATAAAAACGGAGGCGAGGCGCTATCGCCCGGCCTCCGTTGCATTATTAAAAAGGTATTGACAGTTAAACTGTCTTTATATTACTCTTTGTCCATTTCGATGTAGAACACCAGGTCGCTGCCCGGAGGAATATCGTCGCCTGCGCCGGCATCGCCGTAGCCCAGCCCGCTAGGGATGAACAAGATGGCTTTACCGCCTTTGTTCAACAATTTCATGCCTTCGTTGAAGCCCGGAATCATCTGGCCAACAGTGAATGGCAGCGGCATACCGCGGTCAAATGAGTTGTCGAACATTTTACCGTTGCTTTTCAGGATACCGTAGTAGTGCGTTGGTACAGAATCGCCGTCTTTAACTTTTGCGCCGGCGCCCTGATCGAGAATGACGTATTCCAGGCCGGATTCTGTTTTCTGGAGGTTAGCCAGTTTCTTGCCTTTGTATTCACCCAGCGATTTGGTCAACATGCTGCTGACTTCCACGGCACGGGCCTTGACGAGTTCGGCGTTAGCCTGTTGCTCGGCGCGTTTCTTTTCTTCTGCCTGCTTGCGCTGTTCCATTTCTTCGGGTGTCAGCAAATCAACCAGTACAACTTCATAACGCACTTCGGCTACATCGCCAAAACGCGGCTTGATGACTTTCGCCATAGCCGAGTCAACTGGCTGATAAACTGTAGCAGAGTCGCCTTCTGTCATCAACAACAGCGCTTCGAATACAGCAGGAATTTTGCCTTTGATCATGTCCTTGGTTGGGATCTCTACTTCGCGAGGGCCGCCGAAGTCGCGCACAGTGCTTTGCACGATTGAGTCTTTGACATAAGTGCTGACATTGATCAGCATAGTTTGTCCGTAATCGGCTTTGAGGCCATTGTTTTTGGTGTGAATCACCACGCGATTGCCGGATTCGGTTTTGATTTCACTGTTTTTGCAGGAGAAAAAGCCGGCAGAAATCATCCCTAAAAGGGCAAAAAAGAAGAATTTTTGCATTGAAAAAGAATTATTGAACTGTTGTTGTCTGCGTGAGCGCCTTATGGTTGCCCGACAAGTTGCGATTTATATTCCGGAAGAATGGATTTGAATTTTTCGATCACGGCGCGCAGACTGTCATAGACATGCGCCCCCGAAGCAGTCTTGTGCCCCCCTCCGTTGAAATGTTTTTTACAAATAGCCTGGACATCCAGGTCGCCTTTTGAACGAAGGCTGATTTTCACCACCGAAGGCTGGTTGTGAATAAACGCTGCCATTTTGATGTCTTTCATCGTCAGCAGGTAATTGACAATGCCTTCTGTATCGCCGCGCTGAATATTAAATACTTCGTAATCTTTTTTGGAAAGCCAAATGAGCGCGGTATTGTATTCGGGATAAATTTCCATTCGGTTGTTAAGGCAATGTCCTAACAAACGAAGGTGTTTTTCCTTTTGAGAGTTAAAAATCATGTCCATCACTTCCGAATCACTGGTGCCGCGTTCGATCAGGTCAGCAACAATGCGAAAAACGCGGGCATTGGTGGCATGTCTGAACGAACCTGTATCCGTCACCAGGCCGGTGTAAATGCACTTGCCGATACGCGGCGTAATGCGGTCAACGTCGCCGGCAGCCTGAATGAAGCGATACACCATTTCGCAGGTGCTGCTGGCTTCAGGTTGGGAAAACATAAACTCTGCGCTGAGTTCGGGATACAAGTGATGGTCAATCATCAGGCGATTGCCCGGCAGTTCGCGAATGTATTCGCCCATACGGTCAATACGACTGAGGGCGTTGAAATCCAGGAAAATAAAGAGATTTTTCTTGTTGAGTACCTGCTTGCATTCTTCTGTCTGCGTGTCCCAGATCAGGATATCGGCGGCGTCTGGCAGGGCTTCGAACTCTTCCGGGTATTCAGAGGGCAGCAGTACATGCACGTCGTGTCCGTACGTTTCCAGATACTGCTTCATAGCCAACGACGAGCCAATGGCGTCGCCGTCCGGATTGCGGTGCGAAAAGACGGCCACCCGATGAGGCGTGTGAAGAATATTCTTTAACTCAGGTGAAATCTGCATGTCGGGCAAATTGCATTTGGATAATGGGGAAATCCTTAGAGGTTATTAAAAATTCCCTCGCTGGCTCAAAAAGGCATCTCTGCCGCTATCCTTCTCTTGTTTTTCAGGCTGAAACCCACGCTTTACCCTGAAAAACAAGGATCGGTTATCGCCAAAATCTGCTCTTTTTGAATTCAGCAGTGAAATTTTAACAACCTCTAAGCGGGGCAAAATTAAAATCAAGTCGCCGAAAAGACGACTTTACCACAGATTATTTTTTAAAAAACCAATTTTATGCAGTCATTTAAAATAAAATCTTGCGGTAACTTTGCGCCCCGTTACAGGGCAGACGTTTTTGCTTTGGGTAATTTGCAGTTTAGTCAAGAACACCTTTGATCCCGGCAAGTTGCTTAAAATGCAGAAGACCGCCCTGTTTTATTCATCATTTATCATTCTACAAGATAATGTCAGGCAATCGCACATTTACTATGATTAAGCCCGATGCAGTTCGCGCAGGCAACATCGGCAACATTCTTCAAATGATCAACGCAGCCGGTTTCCGGATCGTTGCCATGAAATTGACTCAACTCAGCCAGGCCAAGGCTGGCGAATTTTACGCTGTACACAGCGAGCGTCCGTTTTACGGCGAACTTTGCGAGTTCATGAGCAGCGGCCCGATCGTGGCTGCTATCCTGGAAAAAGACAATGCTGTGGAAGATTTCCGCAAATTGATCGGCGCTACCAACCCGGCTAATGCAGAACCTGGCACTATCCGCGCCAAGTATGCAACCAGCGTTGGTGAAAATGCCGTCCACGGTTCTGACAGCGACGAAAATGCTGCTATCGAAGGCGCTTTCCACTTTGGCGGTGTTGAGTTGTTCTAATTGCAACCGCTTGAAAACGACGAAAAACCCGTTGTAAAACATTGATTTACAACGGGTTTTGTTCTTTATCGAGCATCTTCGTCGGTAGGAAAATGAATCACCGTATCCGGCGGAGGCATGATTGGAAATTCGCGGATATATTCAGGCTGGCGCTCGTTGGCATTTCGGTAGCGGGGTTTGGGCAGGTACGGATCTACTTCCTGAACGCCCTTGAATAAC
The DNA here is from genome assembly GCA_020852155.1 of Saprospiraceae bacterium. Lineage (GTDB taxonomy): Bacteria > Bacteroidota > Bacteroidia > Chitinophagales > Saprospiraceae > M3007. The sequence goes on from JADZBJ010000045.1 coordinate 7,795, forward strand.
CCGAAAAACAGGAAAGCGATGATGGCCCAGCCCAACCATTCCGGCGGATAAGCAACATTGGGGCGTACGAAAGTGACAGCAGCCGGGTCATCTCCCAAATCGGGCAGCGGAACCATCTCGGCGGTTTCGGCATAATGCGCAGGATACTCGTCGGCAATGACCGGCCGGTTGTGATAAAAACGCACTTCATTCAAAACAGACTGAACGAACCTGACATGCTCACTGATTTGCGTAGTCAGTTCGTGCCAACCTGCGGTTTCCGGCTTGACCTGATTGAGCGGTTCCGGCGGACCAAGGGTTTCATAAGTGGCCACTCGCGATTTTTCACGCCATTTACTGGCACTGACCACCACCGGGAAAATTCGCGGACTGCGCCAATCGCCCTCAACCCGACGATTGACAGCGATGGTTATCTCCTCATCCACTACCCTGTCGTTCAAGGATTTATGACTGGTCAGAAAAAGATAAATGTGCGCTCGTTGCAACTGGTTTTGCCATACCTGTTCATAAGCCGAAAGTAATTACGGCGGACGGTACCAAAACAGCAAAATTCGCCACGGCAACGGCAGCGACGGCAATCGGGATGGCGGATTCCGAAACCAGACGTTTACCTCGTCGTTCATCGGATACAGCCATTTGAGCAGTTTTTGTAACTGCACCTTGTCGTCGTCTGTACAAGAAATATATAGGTTGACCTTGATCGTTGCCATTTTTAGTTTGATGACAAGGCAAAATTAGCAAAACTCAATTAGCCTTGACGGAGTTCCAGATGATTGACCTGTTTTTATGGAATGAACATCAGCGTAGTTCCACCTAACAGTTGAGCAATTTAGCACCATAACGAAAAAATTTTCACTTCATTTGCCATGTTTAAAATCGGAATCATCCGCGAAGGCAAAATCCCGCCCGATGCCAGGGTTGCGTTGACACCTGAACAATGCATACAAGCACAACAATCTCTGCCCGTCAGCATTGTCGTACAACCATCACCCATTCGGTGTTATCAGGATAATGAATACATCCGAATGGGCGTAACCATGCAGGAAGACCTGAGCGATTGCGATGTATTAATCGGTGTAAAAGAAGTGCCCGTTGATAAATTGATGGACGACAAAACATACCTGTTTTTTAGTCATACCATCAAAAAACAAGCTTACAATCGCCATTTGCTGCAAACGATCATTCAGCGTCGCATCCGAATGATTGATTATGAGGTGCTCACCAACGAGCGCGGTGAACGACTGATCGCTTTTGGCTTTTATGCCGGTATCGTCGGCGCGCACAATGGTATCTGGGCTTATGGCCAACGTACCGGACTCTTTCACCTGCCCCGCCTGTACCAAAGCCACGATTACGCTGAAGTCCTTGATGTGTATAAAAAAACGCAACTGCCGCCCATGCGCATTATCCTGACCGGCGGCGGACGCGTAGCCGCTGGCGCTGTAAAAAACCTGCTGGACATGGGAATTCGTCAGGTGACGCCTGCTGAATTTTTGGAGCAGGATTTTCCCGAAGCCGTTTTTACACAAATTCATGCAGCCGACTACGCGGTGCATAAAGCCGGAAAAGAATTCTCGAAATCCGATTTCTACGCCAACGGACAAGACTACGAAAGTGTATTTGCTCCTTTTGCACACCGCGCTGACGTGTTCATCAATGGCATTTTTTACGACAAAAAAGCGCCGCGTTTTTTCAGCGTTCAGGACATGCAACATCCTGATTTCAGCATTAAAACCATAGCAGATGTCACCTGCGATATCATGCCGGACTCGTCGGTGCCTTCTACCGTTCAGCCATCCAAAATTGCAGACCCGGTTTATGGTTTCAATCCTGCCACCGGACAAGCCTGTGCGCCCTGGCAAAATGATTGCGTTGATGTCATGGCGATTGATAACCTGCCCTCCGAATTACCGCGCGACGCTTCTGAATTTTTTGGACGACAATTGCTTGATCGGATTTTACCGGAACTGGTTAAAGGACGCCAGAGCGATGTCATTCGGCGTGGAATGATTACCGAAAATGGGGATTTAACGCCGGAATTTGAATATTTGCGGGATTTTGTAAACGGTTAATGAATTGTGGGTAAGCAAACAGTCAAAAGGGTTTCGCCTAAAATGAAGGCCAAAGCGGCCGAGATACAACGCATTCTGGATGATTTGTATCCTGAAACGCCCATTCCCTTGCAGCACAAAGACGCCTATACCTTGCTGGTAGCCGTCGTATTATCAGCCCAATGCACCGATGAGCGCGTCAATCAGGTCACGCCCGCATTGTTCACTCTGGCTGATAATGCGGAAAAAATGATGCACGTGCCGGTTGAAGACATCAAGGAAATCATCAGGCCTTGCGGTCTGTCACCAGCCAAATCCAAAGCCATCAGCGAATTGTCGCGCCTGATTATGGAGCGACACAACGGTGAGGTACCGGACAGTTTCAGCGCGCTGGAAGCCTTACCTGGCGTGGGTCATAAAACGGCTTCTGTCGTCATGTCGCAGGCATTCGGCGTACCGGCATTCCCGGTGGATACGCACATCCATCGGCTGGCAACGCGCTGGGGATTGACCAGCGGTAAAAACGTCGAGGAAACCGAACGCGATTTGAAAAGAATTTTTCCGGAAGAAAACTGGAATAAATTGCATCTTCAGATCATATATTTCGGTCGGCAATTTTGCCCGGCCCGCAGCCATCAACCCGAAAAATGCCCGATTTGCAGCTGGGCCTCAACCCTTGGAAGTTGAAAGTTGAAAAGTGGTTGAAAGTTGAAGTAGTTGAAGGTTGGGGTGTGTTCACATCTGTTTGGCCAGATCCTTCACTGCGTTCAGGATGACAACCTTTTTTAGCAGGCAAATGCCCGCTTTCAACCTTCAACAACTTTCAACCATTTTCAACCCCTTCAACTTTCAACAACTTCAACTTTCAACTTTTCAACCATTTCAACTTTTAACCACTCCAACCTTCGATGACCTTTCGCATATTTTTGTTCGTGGCGATATTCGCGCCTTTTATCCTTTCTGCTCAAACAAAAGAATTTATTGCCAAGCCTGATGCCGTTGGTTTCCTGCGTGACATCATGGGCGCCAAATATTCAAAAAGCGATAAATCATGGGTATTACCCCGCACTGGCGCTAATCAGGAAATTTTCGATGTGGATGCCGAAGGTGGTTTATTTGTCGGCGTGGACACGATTTTGCAACGCAACGTCGGCGAAGAAAAGGAAGCCTGGATTCTTTTTACCGTGGAGGGTTATATGTTCAACTTTGCCCGTCTGGTCAAGACGCCTAAAGGCTGGCAAAAAAAGGCCATTTATTACCGTTTTCACGAAGGCGCACACGGCAATTACGGCCCTGAGCAAATCGGATTCGAGATGATTGCCCAGAAAACCTTTATTTCAGTAAAAGAATACTGGTTCAAAAAAGGCGTCACCACACGCAAATGGCAGCTGTTTGATCCATTTACACGCTCAAGGGTGGGTATTATCGAACTGGACCGCACGGGCGAGAAAAAACAGCAACCCGATGCCTATCAGGAATATAAAACCTCCAATATAACCATGACGCCTACGGACAAAATTTTACCCGATATTATATTGACACAGGCGCTGGACGAAAAACCAGCCGGCAAAAAGGCAGAAAAGAAGGCGCGAAAAGTGCGATATTCCTGGGTAAAAGACCAGTATATCAGGGCGAAAGATTAAAATCCTTGTGGCATGTAAAAATAAAGGCCCGCTGCTAGCAGCGGGCCTTTATTTTTACATGTTATCATTCACGTATTTAGTCAGATCATCAGGATACTCCTTGCCGTATTCATATTTGAGCAGGTCGTATGTCGTGACAATTCCAAGCAACTCGCGATTGTCGTTCACGATGGGTACTGCGTGAAACAAGTGTTCCATCAGAATCTCGGCAGCAGCGCCAATATGCTGATCGGGTTCAAGCGCGGCAATCTTGGAAGTCATCACATCAGCCAACTTTACTTGAGCAAGTTCAGCCGTTGATTTGCCTAATTTGAACATATCCCATGCAGTAATCATACCGACCAGTTTGTTGTTCTCGACAATCGGAACGTGGTGAATATGCTTCGACATCATGATGTCTCTGACTTTGGATAGATCATCCGAAGGGGATAA
>JADZBJ010000046.1 GCA_020852155.1 Saprospiraceae bacterium
ACATTCATGTGGCCGGGCATACGACCTGCCACCGGGTGAATGGCGAAATTCACTTCGACGCCTTTGCTTTCGAGGCTTTTTTCAAATTCGTGGCAAATGTGCTGCGCTTGTGCCACCGCCAGACCGTAACCCGGAACGATGGTCACTTTGCTGGAATATGCACAAAGAATCGCCGCATCCGTCAGGCTAATTTCCTTGACAGTCTGATCGCCAGCGCCTTTGGCTGCTGCTGTTCCGCCGCCGCCAAACGAACCAATGATAACGTTCAGAAGCGAGCGGTTCATGGCCTTACACATCAACACGGTCAGGATGGTACCGGCAGAACCGACCAGAATACCGCCCGTGAGCATAACCTGGTTGTTGTACAAAAAGCCGCCAAAGGCCGCAGCCATACCCGTGAAAGAGTTCAGCAATGAAATCACCACAGTCATGTCTGCACCGCCGATGGGCATAACAAACAATACGCCGTAGAGCATTGACAAAACCAGCATGACCCAGATGGCTGAATGGCCCAGTACATCAGGCATGAAAACGCCCACAGCCAATGCGCCAAAGATCAGCACCAGCAGGAGCATATTCAGGACGGTCAGGTATTTCCCGGTTACGTCTTTGATGCGCTCGTCGAGTTTGCCGTAGGCAATCATACTTCCACTGAAAGACACGGCGCCGATAATCATACCGAGATAAACAATCAGGCGAAAACCGGTTGTGGATTCGCCGCTGTGACCGCCAAATTCGATGAGTGAAATCAGGGCTGCGCAAGCGCCACCCATGCCGTTGAACAGGGAAACCATTTGCGGCATAGCGGTCATTTTGACCTTCATGGCCGAAAACCAGCCAAGAACAGTGCCCAGGGTAATCGCGGCAATAATCCAGGGGATATTGCCAATCGGAGCGCCGTCATGGCTTTTGTGAAACAGCATGGTAGCCACAATAGCCAGTCCCATGCCTACCGCTGCCAACAAGTTGCCGTTGCGCGCTGTATCAGGGCTACTCAGGCGTTTAAGACCGACGATAAATGTAATTGAGCCGATCAGGTATGAAAGTTCCAGAAGAAACATAATGTTGCGATAATAATAGAGGATTGAACAGGGTAAATGGATTACCCTTTCTTTTTCTTAAACATTTCCAGCATCCGGTTGGTCACGACAAAACCGCCGACCACGTTTAGTGTGCCGAGCAGTACAGCCAGAAATCCGAGTGTGAGGGCCAGGTAATCATCAGCAGGTGCGTGACCCATCACGATGATGGCGCCGATGATGACGACGCCGTGAATGGCGTTAGCGCCAGACATCAGGGGCGTGTGCAGGATGGCAGGCACGTTCGAAATCACCTCGATACCCAGCAAAATGCTTAGAATGACGATGTAAATGAGTGATTGATTTTCAAGAAAAAATTGAGCCATATAGCGACAATGGTTGTGCAGTTGTTAAGCGGGCAATGGTGATTGGTTTTCGCAGGAATTTTAGTGTAAAATCTGGCGCAAATGATGCTTTAAATGCGCCACATAATCAGCGATCAAAAACGCGAGATCAATTTTGTCACCATCCTGAATTGAAATGGTTTTAGACAAAGCTTCATCGGGAATTTGCATCATCAGATGGGCCAAATGCTGGTTGTATGACTTCCACAGGTTGATAAGTTCGGACCAGTCTCGCTGGTTATACTGTTGAGTCATTACCCAGAAATCCTGATCATAACCTATGAAATTCAGGTGGCTTTCGGCCTGCATCGTGCGCAGAAATTTCTGATGGTTGTTGCAGGCTGAATCAATCAGGTGTCCGATAACCTCTTTATTTGACCACTTCTCCGGTGCGGGCTTTTGTGTGGCGGCGGCGTTGTCAATAGCAGTTAACAAAGGCAGTGCAGCGTCAAGCGTTTGAAGCAAGTGCGTTGCGACCTGTTTTACATAACTTTCCATTAACCGCCCACGACACTTTTCACGCGTTCGCTGACGACCTTGCCTTCATGCGAAATGCAGGCAGCAGCAATGATATCGTCTTCGAAATTGATGGAAAATGCGCCGTTTTTATCAAAAAACAGTTTGAGGAAATTGACCACGTTTTTGCTGAACATCGCGCTGGCATCCTTGGGCACAGAACCCGGCAAGGCCGAATCGCCAATGATGGTCACGCCGTGATGCTGAATGATTTGGGCATTTTGCGTCACCTCGCAGTTGCCGCCCGACGAGGCCGCCAGGTCAACCACCACAGCACCGGGTTTCATGGCTTCAACCGTGGCCGTGCGCAGCAATACCGGCGCTTTTCTGCCCGGAATTTGTGCGGTACAAATCACGACATCAGACATGACCGCGTGGTCGTGAATGGCCTGTGCCTGACGCTGCTTGAATTCTTCGGTCTGCTCAACGGCATAACCGCCGGCAGCACGGTCGTCGGTAGCGCCTTCGACTTCTACGAACTTGGCGCCGAGGCTCATCACCTCTTCTTTGGCGGCAGCGCGTACGTCAAATGCTTCTACCACAGCACCCAAACGGCGGGCAGCCGAAATGGCCTGCAAACCCGCTACACCAGCGCCCAAAATGAGCACTTTGGCAGGTTTGATGGTACCGGCAGCCGTCATCATCATCGGGAAAAAGCCCGGCAAATGTGAAGCCGCCATCAGCACGGCTTTGTAACCGGCTACCGTGGCCATAGACGAAAGTACGTCCATCGCCTGAGCGCGTGTACTGCGCGGTACGAGGTCAAGGCTGAATGTGGTAGCGCCACTGCCAACCAGCGCCTGAATCAACTGCGGCTGCGATAGCGGATTCATCTGACCGATCACGATCTGGCCTGAACCAGCCTTGGTGAACGGGTGAATACGCACCAGCATTTGCGATTGCTTGCAAACCGTAGCGGTATCGGCCAACGTAGCGCCTTGTTTTTCGTAATCAGCGTCGCTGTAAAATGCATTCGCGCCAGCGCCGCGTTCGACTAAAATTTGTTGAAAACCTGATTTTAGAAGTCCCGGAATGGCATCGGGAGTCAGCGCAACCCTGCGCTCGCCTTCTTCTTCTTTCAAAACGCCAAGCGTCATGATTAGTGTGGATTCGTTAGGTGTAAGAATGACCGCTGCGATATTTTGTACCGGGCGGGTTTTCAGGCTGTTCTTAAAAGGCCGCCAAAAGTATATAATTCCAGAACATGTAGTAATGTTGAGTGATAGAAATCACCGTAACTTGAAAAATTGATTCGATTGATTCGATTAGGTCCGATTGATTCGATTGATTCGATTAAATCCGATTGATCCGATTTTTTCACCACTAAGACACGAAGGATCACTAAGATTCACTAAGAAGATCCGCGGAAATCAGAAATGTCCGCGCAAATCCGCGTCATCCGCGTCATCCGCGTTTACATTTGCGTGTTGAGATCATGCCCTTTCACCTTATCAGATGCTGTCCATGCTGAATCGCTTGCTTTTTCTGTTTTTTTGTATTTGTCAACTTCCGGTATTCGGACAGATTGCCGACCAGTTTTCCGATGGAAACTTCACGACCAATCCGACATGGTCTGGCGATGTTGGCGTATTTCAGGTTAATGCCTCAGGCGAACTTCAACTGAACGCCATTGGAGCGGGCACATCTACCTTATTTACATCGGGCAATATCCCTGATAGTGCCATCTGGAATTTTGATGTTCGCCTGACTTTTGATCCTTCTGCCAGCAACTTAGTGCGAATTTACCTGCAAGCCGACCAGAGCGACGTGAGTGTGGCCAATGGTTATTTTCTGGAAATGGGCGAAACCGGTTCAAGCGACGAAATTAAAATGTTCCGACTCGATGGCGGCGTCAAAACCGAAATCGCGGCGGGCGTGGCCGGTCTGGCCGCCAATTCTCCCAACCTGCACATTCGGGTCACCAGAACATCCGCCGGTTTATGGTCAGTCAATGCAGCCACGGTCGGCTCGACTTTACAACCACAATTCAGCGTAACCGATCATGCCTGGCCCGGAGGCACTGGCCTTTTTTTCGGTTTTCAATGCGTTTACACTGCTTCCAACAGCACAAAATTTTACTTCGATAATATCGACATCGAGGCCGATATTCCAGACACACAAGCACCGGTTTTACAATCGGTTAATGTCGTGAGCGCGCAACAGGTACAGGTTGTTTTTAATGAAATACTCGACTCTCTTTCAGCAGTCGCGGCGGCGAATTATAGTATTTCAGGCGGAATTGGTCAGCCGAATTCGGCGGTATTGCAGACCGATCGGCAAACGGTCAATCTGCTGCTGTCCAATCCGTTGCAAACAGGCAACTACACACTGCAAACCGCGAACATCAAGGATTTGGCCGGAAACACAGCGGGCAGCCAGTCGCTCAATTTCGCCTACGTGCTGGTGGAAGTACCCATGCCCGGCGATTTGATTATTACTGAAATCATGTCCGATCCGGCACCGTCGGCGGGCCTGCCCGAAGTGGAATGGCTCGAAATTTTCAACCGTTCCGATCGCTATCTCGAACTATCTACAGTGGCCTTGTCGGAAGGAACCAGCGACCCCAAAGTGCTTCCTGCCTACATCATGAAACCCGGCGAATGGGTCGTGCTGGCCTCGACCGTCAATGCTGCTACTTTAAACGTCGTAGTGACTGGCGCTGTGCTGGGCGTTTCAGGCTTTTCGAGTACGGGCCTGAACAATACCGACGATGTGGTGACGCTGTCGGATGCATCCACAGGCGAGGTACTGGAATCTGTTTCGTACTCTTACAACTGGCACAGTGATCTGGTGAAAAAAGATGGCGGCTGGAGCCTGGAGCGTCGCAATACCGACCCCGACTGTTCGGCAGCCAGCAACTGGCAATCCTGCCCTGTTTCGCCTGGCGGAACACCGGGAGCCATCAATGCGGCCATGCAGCAAACGCTCGATGCGCCCGTCGCGCAGGATTTGATTTTTAATGAAATCATGTTCAACGCCGCTACGGGCGGCAGCGAGTATGTCGAACTTTTAAACCGCGGCGACAAACCTATTGCCCTGTCTGATTTGACTATTCGCGGCGAATCAGCTTCGTATCGGTTATTTTCGGAAAATGTTTTGAACCCGGGCGAATACCTGACATTAGCCGAAACATCTGCTGACCTTATTTCGAGGTTCAGGAATGTCGAAACAGGCGCGCTGCTGGAATCCGATCTGCCGACACTGGCCGACGACGCCGGCTGGATTGCCCTGGACTGGGCGCGCTCCTGCCAGACAAAAACGCTGGATTCGCTGCACTATATTGACGATTGGCACAGTCCGCTGTTGTCTGTCAGCGACCGCGACGGCGTGGCCTTAGAGCGCATTTGCGCGAAAGCGCCCACCAACAGCCCGGCCAACTGGATGTCGGCTTCGGCGCTGCCCAACGGCGCGGCTGGTTCGCCCACCCAGGGAAACACCCAGCAATCGGACTGCCCGGATGCTTCCACGGGCCTGATAACGCTGGCTCGCAAACGCCTTTCGCCCGACAACGATGGTCGTGAAGATTTTCTGGATATCGCCTATGCGCTGCCGCGCGACGGCTACTTTGCGACGATGATTATTTTCGATTCGGAAGGTATTCCAGTGAAAAACCTGGTTCGTCAAGCCCTGATCGGTACGTCCGGCGTGCTGCGCTGGGATGGCGACGCGGATGATGGTTCGAGGTTGCGGCCCGGCATTTATGTGCTTTACATGGAAGTTTTTCACCCGGAAGGCGATACCGAACGAGTGAAAGAAGCCATTTCGGTCGTGACCAATTTTTAAGAAAAAGAGATTTACCGCTAAAGACGTTAAATACGCTAAAATTATGATTTACAATACTTTGCGTCTTTTGCGTCTTTCGCGGTTAACCTAAAAAATTATACCTTATGAACACACCAAACAAGTCGTTATGGGTCAGTCGGCAGGGTTTCAAACTCGGTCAGGGCATGCTGGGCATGCACGGCGGCGCCACGGGTTCTGTCAAGCAAAATGTCCACGATGGCGATACGGTCGCAGTGCGCCTGGTCCATGATTTGTCGTTTCGTTTTTTCGGCATGGACTCGCCGGAAGTCAGTTTTGAATTTCCGGGCACGGGCGGCAAATTCGTTTCCATCGGCAACGAACGCTGGGATCATTTTTTCACTTCTGGTCAGTGGCGCGAAGGGCTGGATCATTTTCACCCTGGTTTGCTGGCCGACCTCAAAGCGCGCATTGGCGACGGCGTGGGCGTAGCGGCCAATCACGCCAAATTAGCCGACGATGCGCAGGGTATTCTCGAAACGGCTATGCTGGCAGACCTGGCTTTGAGCGGAAAATCAAAGGATGATTTCAGGTTGTTTTTTGCTTTTGCCCACGAGTTTTTGGATGGTTATGGTCGCCTGTTGGCATACCTGCACCCCAGCGCAGATAATTTTGAAAATGGCGAATACCCCAAGGGCGTTGAAAAAAGTTACAACGAACGCCAGTTGGCCCAGGGCGGCGGTATTCCGTATTTCATCTGGCCCAACGTGCAGCCTTTCCTGCGCGGGCGACCGTTTGCGCAGGAGAATGTCAATCCAGAAGGCTTTTGGGAAATGATGCGCAGCAGGGCGAGCAAACTCAACTCCGCCCGAAAAGCCGTGGCCCAGGCGCGTGAGATGAACCTCGGTATTTTCGACGCCAACGAGCCGCTGCGGGTTATGCCTTTTGAATTGCGTTTTCTAAGCCGAAAAAAAGCGCCCGATCGCTATTTCATTGACCTTTC
>JADZBJ010000047.1 GCA_020852155.1 Saprospiraceae bacterium
GATTTTGAAGATTTTCAGGATTGATTTTCCTGATTTAAAGGATTTTCAGACGCGAGTCGTTCAAAATCACTTTGAGTTGAGTATAGCGGATTAAAATCGCAAGCCGTTTCGAAGGTCATACTCCTTTGAAACGGCTTTTTTTATGCACCTTGAGTGTGCAGCGTACAGGCCGGATACCATGGTGTTGCGCATCTCTCCCGTTTTTGAAACAAGGACATCCCAGGCAGTAAAAAAGAACAAGACGGGATTTATTTTCTTGATTTTCAAGGGTTTACAGAAAATATTCATTCTAAACTACTTTGGATTAGTTATAGCGTATTTTTATTTTCAGTAAATTCCGCAACAAGAAAATAGTTTACTTAACTTGCCTATGCAATTTTGCATTCACCTGAGCAAATTTCAACTTGTATGAGACTCCTTTATACTTTTATGCTCGCTTTCGTGATAACCTTCGCTGTCCAGGCACAGGAAATCAAGGTTAACCCGGTCGGTATGCTTTTTGGCAATTTTGATATTGCGTATGAACAGTTCGTGGCTGAAGACTGGGGTATTGAAGGTCTAATGGGCTTTTCAACTAATGGCTCCTCTGTAGATAATGATTACAGTCAAAACGGGATTTCATTGGGCGCAACAGGCAAACACTATTTCAACCCGCGTCGTGTATGTGATCGTTTTCATATTGGCGCATATACCCGTTTCTTTTCAGGTGAAATTTCAAACATTGATGATAGCAATGATAATAGTTCGAATACTCGCCTCTCCTTTGGTTTTTTTGCCGGACAAAAATGGATGTCTAAAAAAGGCATTTCAATTGAGGTGAATTTTGGAGTTGGCCGTCCGCTTTACAATAAATTTGGGGACGATGAATTTGCGAGCAGAATTAATTCCACCGACATTGACATTTTCGGCCGCCTCGCATTAGGCTACCGTTGGAAATCTGAAGAATCACGCAATTAATCTTTACCCGGATTTAAAGGATTTTGAAGATTTTCAGGATTGATTTTCCTGATTTAAAGGATTTTCAGACGCGAGTCGTTCAAAATCACTTTGGGTTGAGTATGACGGATTTAAAAAACATAAGCCGTTTCGAAGGTCAGATACCTTTGAAACGGCTTTTTTTATGCCTTAGAGGTTGTGTTTATGTAAAAAACGGAAGTTGTACATCCAGTACTTCGTTTGACGCATTTTTCATGACTTCTTTCACCCTTAGCACAGTTCAATGATGAAATCACTCACCCTTTTATGCTCGTTATTCGGCCTGGTCTGGATGGCCGCTAACCCCATTGTTTACAACACTACGTCAACCGGCTTCAAAGGCCAGGTATCAGACCATGAAGGCCACAAACTGGCCGGCGTTCAGGTTCGTGCCCTCACGCCCCAAGGCAAGGAATTCACGGCAACAACGGATACTTCGGGCCAATTCAACCTGAATTGCGCTGACGACGTCGCAACGCTCGAATTTTCAAAAAACGGTTTTGCTACATTCCGATATGTCAGCGTCAAGGCAACGGGCATCCAAACGCTTAATGTTCGTTTGACGCCAGCCACACTGCCTGACGAACTGGTGGTCGCAACCTTTTCTACAGGCATTCAAAACGGCGCAGCAGGCGCGCCTTTAACAGCGTCGGATGTACTCAGCCTCGTCTCAACAGGCAGTGTCGCCGTAAGGAGTGCGGATAAGGCCGCAACACCGCCCGCACCTGCTACAAAACCATCCGATGCAATCCGGGACGCCGGCGCTCCTGTACATTATGAGCCTGAAAAACCAATGCCTGTGGAGTCCTCCGGCGCTATGGATGAAGTGATTGTCGCTCCTGCTACGTACAAGGAAAGCCGCAAACACTACGATGAAGTGCCCAAAGACCGTCGTAAAAAATCAGATGCTGATGCGACTGCTTTCAAGGTTGAATTGGCCGGCGAAACAAAAGTTCCGATTGATTACGACGGGCCGACCCCGGCGCCCAAAACACAACCAACCCCTAAAGCGGGCCTGCTGACCGCCGGAGAATGGAGCGACCTGAACAACTGGAATACACACTGGACCAGTCTGCTCGCCGATGGCGAAATCAAGGACTACCAGAAAATGTACGATTTCCATCCGCGCCACCGATACACGCTTATCCTCGAAAATGACCAGCAAGTGCCCGTGGCTGATGCTATTGTACAACTCCTGTCAGCCGATGGCAATTTGCTGTGGCGAACACGCACGGACAACACTGGCAAAGCCGAACTTTGGGCTAATTTGTTCGACGGCAGTGCAGCGGCCCCTTCAAAAGTAAAGGCCGAAGTATGGTACAAAGACACAAAATTTGAAATTGGCCAATTACAACCCGCCGAAAAAGGCGTCAACCTGCATCAATTACACGTGCCTTGCGAAGCGCCCAAAAACGTGGAAATCGTTTGGGTTGTTGATGCCACGGGCAGTATGGGCGATGAAATTGAATACCTGAAAACGGAATTACTGGATGTGATTGGTCGGGCCAAAAGCCGCAACACTGAATTGAGTTACCGCATGGGAACGGTGTTTTACCGCGATAACGGCGATGAATACCTGACCAAAAGCAGCGGCCTGAGCGACGACATCAATCGCACCGTTGATTTTATTCGTCACCAATCAGCCGGTGGCGGCGGTGATTACCCTGAAGCCGTGCATTCTGCCCTGGAATCCGCCATTTACGATCAGAAATGGAGCACACAAGCCCTGGCACGCATCTGTTTTCTGGTGCTTGACGCCAGTCCGCACCAAGCCCCTGAAGTGAATGCCAGTCTGCAAAAAAGCATTCGCGAGGCTGCCACACGTGGCATCCGCATTGTCCCTATTGCCGCCAGTGGCGTGCAGAAAGACACCGAGTTTTTAATGAAATTTTTCGGCCTGGCAACCAACGGCTCTTATGTTTTCCTGACCGACCATTCCGGTATCGGCGGCAAGCATTTGGAACCCACCACCGACGAGTACAAAGTCGAGTTACTTAACGATCTGCTGGTGCGCCTCATCGCTGAATA
>JADZBJ010000048.1 GCA_020852155.1 Saprospiraceae bacterium
GAAACAACAAAAATAAAGGACTGTTTCTCAATTAATCGCTTGAAATTCCAAGTGACTTGTTAAAGTCAAAGTGAAACGCAAGAACAGCGAAATACGATGTGCTGGCCTTCAATTTTCTACGAAATGCGGTTTCAAGTGTCGCAAATGCAGGTTTATGTCCAGATGACAAGTTTTACAACTGAATCAAGGCGCTTGTCGAAGCAGGCGAATTGTATCGCCCTGCCTGTTTTTCAAAAAATATACACCGTCTGGCAATGTGGGAAGCGCGGTGGATTCGGCATTGGCTACAGAAAAAGTACAGACTGTTTTACCTGAAATGTCAGACAGCCAAAATTCCTGAAAGGCATCCGGGATAGGCCATTCGACTTGAATATGATCGCAGAAAGGATTGGGAAATGCCTTGATCCGCGTTGGTGCGTTCGGGGTTGCGACATCGCTGGTGGTGCAGAGCGTAGCAATCGTGTCAAATTGGCTAATTTGTGAATAACTGATGGCCATTGAAGTTTTACAAAGACCATACATACTCATGCCGACACCTTCTGTTAATCCGAATGGCAGAACAGAGGGCCCGAATTGTATTGTTTTTCTGACAGCCCCATACATCATGGCATAATTCACTTGCAGCACCGGGTAAGCATAGCCTTCAAAAGTAGTGAATGTGTCGCCGACGGCCAATTGAAAATCCATCGCCAGCCGTTCATCGGCCATGTCGAATTTTCGGAAATATACTTTTTGCGATGCTGTATCCTCTCGCGCATACCCAAAAACGATTTCCGTGGAAGGCCCTGTTTGGAGCATGACCTTTTTATAGGATAGGCTATTTAACACCGTATCGCATCCAACATAATATTCGTGAATAATGGAAGAACCCATCCCTGCCGGATAATCAACCTGCCACCATTTACCTTCTTCAACAACCGGCAAATAAGATTGTGCGAATAGTTGTACGCTGCAAAGGGCGAATAAAAGCGGTAAAAAGCGCATATCTCATTGTTTTTGGGTGAAAGACTGAAAGTTATTGTAGGCATTTAATCGCTACAAGTTACGTTTTACGGCTTGCATTCCGTCAGAATCTTGTTGTTCTTGCTCTTTGTAGCCAATTTTCTGCCGTATTCAACCATCATTCTCGACAGGCGGCAAGAAAATCTTCAACATCCCCGATGCCCGGCATACTTTTGCAGCCTGTTTTACCTGTATATAATAGAGATGCGTATAACGCTTGTTTTCATGGTTTGCATTGGCGCTTTTAGCGCCGTTTTTGCACAAAAACCCGCCGATTTACTCCGCAATGGCCAAAAAGCCTTTGACGACCAGCGATGGCGCGAAGCCCAAACACTGCTGGCTCAATATCAAGCCGTCAAACCAGGCAATTTTGAAGTGCTGACCCAATTGGGTATTGCGCACTATCAACTTAAAGAAGCCGACAAAGCCAGGAAATACCTGGATTACATTGTGGCGAATCAGCCCAATGCGGAGGCCTGTTATTATCAAGCCCGCACCCTGCATGGTCAGGGTGAATGGGAAAAGGCTATCACGGCTTATAAATCATACCTGCGCATTGCTTCGACCAAAGATCGCTATCGTGAGAACTCCATAGACAATATTCGGCGCTGCGTGCATGCTCCTGAAATCACGCGCAGCGAAACCGTGGCGCTGGTGGAAAACATAGGAGACCGAATCAATTCAGAAGGCGACGAATTTGCGCCGTTACCGTCCTTGAATCACGCAGACAAATTGTATTTCAGCGCCTCCAACGCTAAAAGTATTGGCGGAATGCGCAACGATCGCGGTTACGAAGATGCACAGCGCGGGCACTATTGCTCGGATATGATGAGCGCTCTTCGGCGTAATACAGGCTGGGAACTGGCCGGTAACCTCGGCGCATTATTGAATACGCCCCGCCATGAAGTAGCCCTGGGATTCAATGAAAATGGCCAGATTTTGTACTTCTTTCGCGGGTTTACGCTGTTTTCCGGTGAAATATTCGCCGATACAGCCGCCCGGAAAGATGAATACGCCGTTACGCCGCCGAGTTTTAAAAGCCCGTTTGCGCCCGAAAACGGCGATACAGCTCCTTTCTTTTTTAATGACTCCACTCTGATTTTTGCCAGCCGCCGCGACGGTGGTCAGGGCGGACTGGATTTATGGTTTTGCCGAAAAAAACAAGGCGAGTGGACGACGCCTGAAAACCTGGGCGCCGACATCAACAGCGCCTACGATGAAACGACGCCGTTCCTGACCCGCGACGGTTTGACGCTGTATTTTAGCAGTAACCGCAACACCTCGCTGGGCGGACATGACGTGTTCAGTGCTGCGTTTGATCAGAAAATGTTGAAATGGAACGCCCCGCAAAACATGGGCGCTCCGGTCAATTCGCCCGGCGACGACACGCATTTCAGGTTAGACAGCGAAGGTCAGACGGGCTATTTTTGTTCTGACAGGCTATCCGATAATTTTGGCCAACGCGATTTGTATGTGGCCTATTTCAAGGAATTGCAGACTGCCCAGCGGCCGCTTCAAAAGCCTGTGTTCTTTGCTGATGTAGCGCCTGTAAAGGTGGCTGAGCAAGGCATGGCAGTGCGCAAAGTGACGTTGCCTACTATTTTTTACGATAATGAATCCGAATTGATGTCGCCGGAAAACCGGAAAGTGCTGGAACATGCTGCCGCTATCATGCAGCAGTTGCCCGCTGGTGCGACATTGTTTGTGAGCCTTCACAGTGCCACGCTGAATCAGTCTCGATTTGATTTGTACAACGGCATTAAATCGCTGGAACCCATCGGGCGACTGATCGGACAGCAAGGCGTCGCGCCTGAACGCGTCGTTTTGCGCAGTTGCGGATCGGCCTATCCGGTAGCCCTGGCGATGGTAGAGGGGCAGATCAATCCCACTGCGTCGCGCCTGAACAATCGGGTGACCTTGCGGATTGGCTCCTTGCAGGATAAATTGCCTGTCGAAGTGGTGCCGGAATATCCCGTCGTGTCAGACCTTATGGCTAACCCGGCTGCCCGGCAACTGGATTCTGCGGATATGGGTTTGAGTTTCAGGGTGGAAGTGGCCGTAACACGCCAAATCCTGAACGACGATGCGCTGGGCATGTTCGACCGATTGATGATTGAAAGCCCTTCACAAAGCGGCGCTTATGCCTATACAGCCGGGCTGTTCAGGGAGTATGCTCCGGCGGCCAAATTATGTGAGGAAATGAAAAAAGCCGGATTCCCGGAAGCGAAAGTCAAGGCTTATGTTCAAGGCATTTTTGTGCCTCGCGCTGCTGCCGTGGCGCATTTGAAAAAGTGGCCCGAACTGGCAGGTTATGTACGTGGCTAAGTTCCGCCGAACCCCGTTCGGCGACTCTACGTGTGGTCGCCGAACGGGGCACGCCGAACGGGGTTCGGCGGTACTTAGTGTTGCACGCTGAACGGGGTTCGGTGGTACACGTACTACCTCAACACCACCAACTTCTGCACACCCGTCACCTCGCCCTCCAACCGCAAAAAATACGTTCCGTTACTCAAGCCCTCTGTGCTCACCTGCTGACTACTGCTGGTGATGTTCTCCTCGCGCAGCACGCGGCCTTGTAGGTCGAGAATGCTAAACCGGGCGTCGTGAATGCCTTCGGGGAGGGCTATGGTGAAGTGGGTGGTGGCGGGGTTGGGGGAGATAGTAATGTTCAATCGATTTTCAGGAGAATATGTACTGACACTAATTGTATCGCAGGGTGAGCCAGCTAATGCGCCAAGGCGATAGTCCGGGTAGTCAGGCATTGCTGCAAAATGATAATTGGGTAGTTGTATTGCATGTTGCCTAACTGTACATGCTAACCCGGCGGAATCAGGATGCTCTATGACGTGCAAGTAATAAACAGGGCCAAAGGAATTAATATAGATTTTGCCATCAGGCGCCAGTTGAGATTTATAAAAATCTGTTTGGTTAACACTGACAAAACCATCGTATGTCGCAACCAGCGTCTTGCTTGCACCTATATCAGCACTTTCAAGGTCGAATTGATATATCTCTTTCAGGGTGTGATAATATGCGAATCGTCCATTGGGCGAGACTGTCATATTATTAATTAGAAATGCCCCTTGTGGCCCGATGGGAATATGAAGAGAATTTGACAACTCGCCTGAACATCGGTCAAAATCAAAAAGATTCAAGCCGTATTCAATGTCGCAACGGATATAACGACTGCCATTCTTGATAAAACTGGAACTTCCTTCACCGTACTTTCCCCAATCGCTACCGATACATTGCTTATCCACGACATGAACACCAGATGGGTCAAGCAGGATTTTATAATAGCAATTTCCGTAAAATTCAGGTGCTATAACCCACCAGTCACGTCCGTTCGCATGGCGAACGGCCTGTAAAGCGCATGAACTAAATGTATCTGCTAAAATGAGGTTATTTTTAGACATCACCTTTCCCAGTCCGTTGTTTTCAGACATATCTACCACAGTATGGTAAAGGTGAAGCGGGCCAAATTTCGATCCACCAGGCTGCCCCACATTAAACGCCTCGTAATCCCAATGAAAAATCTGATAAACATCATCATTATTGGGTTGCGGCAAGATCATTAGGGAGTTCTCGTTAGGGTTGGCATAAGGGTTAACAGTACACCAATAAGTTTGAATCTGCCCAGGATTCATGCCCTCGCCGTTTTCCATAATATTGTGATTTCTATCAAATACCGTACAGTTGTTAGTGTAGAAAAGGAGATGCCCATCTTTGTCACTCATACAAGCAAGAGCTTCTCTGGCTCTACCCTCGGTAGCACCCAGGGCTGAAATATTCAGCGTATCGCCATCAAAGAATAACATGTTGCCACCAAGATGTAGTCTGGGGAAAACCCAGTTTTTATCATGTCTGTTTTGGGCGCAAACGGGGCCAGAAAAAACAAGTAGCAATACCGAAATGATCCAATATTTCATAATGCAAATAAGTACCCAGCTGTGTTTTGTTTAAACACAGCTGGGTAAGTTATAAAATCAGGGTTTTAAAACAAAGATTTTAGATACCTGATATTCGCCATTATCACCTTTCACAGTGCAGGCATATACTCCTGAAGGAATAGATTCAAGACCGAGGTAAATACTGTCATCAGAGGGTGAAAATTGTACTTCCAGGCATATTTTCCCAGTCATGTCCTGCAATAAGACTTGTCCAGATACACCAGAAATTGTTCGTACGTAGATTCCCTCTGAGGCAGGATTAGGGTAAGCTATAACCCTGTATGTCAATTGTGTGTCTTTAGTACGTTCCGTCCAGGTATTTTCCAATAACTTTGGGGTTGAAGATGATACTTTGGGGTAACATCCTGAATATTCATCATTCCAGGTTTCTTCGTTACAGCCTGTATTTGTGAGTAATCCACGCGCGCGATAAACGCCATGTCCACCGTATTTTGGGCACTGCGTAGCAATACTGTCCAGTGTAGCAGTCTGTGTTGTGGTCAATTCTCCGTTCTGAAAAAGTATTCGCCGAATAGCAATGTCATTAACTGTTTTTTCATTTTGCTCATAACCATTATTTGTCACAATAGTGTTGTTTGTTGAGAGAGCCTCTTGCAATTTTAACATTGTTGCCGCCTGGTATGATAAATTGATCTCATTGTACAGGCTATCTTGAATACGAAGTTCTGTTAATGCGTTTTTTTTGTTATTACGAACAGTAGATAGCACTTGCGCATTTGTTGAAACATTCATTACAGAATCGGCCAACAGCATTGCTTCCACTTGAGACTGTTCTATCGACTTTATTTGATTCAGTTGCGTTTCAAACTGGGAAGACATCTGTAAACCCTCTAATATTTTCTGCTCTACTACAAAAAGTTTACCTATGGGGGTATTGGATTCATTGGTTAAGAATGAGATAAATTCTGGAAAATCATCTTGTAGTTGAGGATTTTGCATCAATTTAGCGTATAGATAACGTTTAGTGTTCCAACCTTGAGCAGTACTTAATCCTGTTAAATCAATTGTTTCATTAGAAATTCTTCGATCTGTTTCAGAAGCAGTAGTAATGTTAATGATTCCACAATCACCAGCACTGGGAAATCCGGTTGGATCAGGTTTAAACCACTCATTCATTTGATCAGGTTCAATATCAGCTGGATGATATTCAGAAAAATAAATATATCCATTAGGAGATGCTCTTTCTGACTGAGGAGTATGTACCCAAAAACGCGAGTTCGCGGCCTGTTGTTCATTAGTACAGGACGCTTGTAAAGTTGAAATAATATTTATCCATTTGTCATACCATTTATTCCCATTATGTTCTCCACCTTCTTCTCCTTGTTCCCCAATAAAGCCATCATGAATGATAATTCCATTAGCACCTCCAGTGTGTATATTGTCAAAGTATTGTACTCCCATATTCGTTCCTTGAAAATACATTAAAAAACTGGCTTCTTGAAGGTTATTGTGGCAAAATACGGTATTAGCAAATTCCAATGAGTAAACTCCAATATAGAAATCAGCAGGAAATCCTGTATTTGAGTTCCTTATAATTTCATTATTATAGACTACATTACCAAACCCCATTGAACCTTGAAGACTAATACCGTAATTCAGAGCAGGCGAGAGTGTTAGAGGCTCCAATGCATCATTACGAAACTTATTTGAATTAATTTGCACCTCATTTTTATTTCCATTTATCAGGCTTACTCCATATAAATAATGGGAATAAGATGGCCCAACAGGCTGCTTTAAAAAGAAGTTGTTTAACTCTATAAATGTTGAAGTACTTGAAGGAAATTCTCCAGTAAGAAATATACAATTGGAAGATTTCGACGCAGGTAATTCATGCAACATTCTAAAGTCAAAATTATTCATACTTACGCTCAACATAGACCCGCCACCCATCATTGGATTACCAATTAATTCAACTCCATACAGGTATTCAATTTTTTCAGAATTTGAAAAATCTCCTCCAAAATGATTGTATTTAATCTCGACGGTAGAAGAAATTGAAAATCCAGCAGATTTAATATGGCGATAGACATTATCGCCATTTATTTGTTCGCCTACATCATCATTACAGTTAAACGTGTTATTTCGGACAATTAGCCCGCGTGTTTGTAACA
Source organism: Saprospiraceae bacterium (assembly GCA_020852155.1). GTDB lineage: Bacteria > Bacteroidota > Bacteroidia > Chitinophagales > Saprospiraceae > M3007. The sequence continues at coordinate 7,085 of JADZBJ010000048.1, forward strand.
CATTTATTCCTCGATAGCCGTTGTTAAGGAAATTGCAGCGTTCAACACGCAAGTTTCCACTAGCCATAAAAATACCATCAATAAGCACTCCTTCAAAGCTGCAACGACTTACAATTGAAGTTCCCCACCATTGTGTTTCAAAACGGATTCCGTATTCAATATTGCGGAAAGTGTTCACAATAGATGTTAATGCCCCAATAGACACATTAGTTTTATACACTTGGATACCCACAAATGACACCCCGCTAATTGTTCCATTCAGGGGAGCATTACATTGGAATGTGTTGCCTGAAAATTGTGTAAATATAGGAAAAGAAGGACATGGATCCACTGGAGATGCACTGCTATAACCAAGCCTGATACCCACAGTATTACGGTTAAAAACAGTATTTTGAATAGACATCGTTGCTGTGCAAGGTGACTCAATTGCTACCATAGCATCTTCTATTTCCGTGATATTACGGCTTTCCACAATAGAATTATAGTCAAGGTCAATTCCTTGCCACATATCTTGGCAGCAGAATAATTTGCTCCCATCAAGAGTAAATGTAACCTCTGCCTCTACTCTGATTTTGACATTCGGGGAGATACGCACTTTACAATTCAGCAATGTAAAATCCTGATCAATGATCAGGTCTCCAACAAGATCAATGTCTCCCGTGAACACATTATTGCCATTGTTCAAGTTCGCAATGATCTGTGATGCATAATGACTATTTGGTGTGCCAAAACGGTTAGGAAATTTTCCAGGTGGGCTGTATTTTTGACAAAGAGTGCGCGGCTCGTGTTCTGAATCAAATTTAGGAGGGGTACTTTCTGGGCATTCTTCTTGTGCCAAAGCGAAAAACGGTGCAAGTAGAAGCATTATAATAATGCCTAATTTGATTTTGTATTCGCTTCTTTCAGAGAAAGGCACGTTTCTCGTGAAGTAGTTTCGACTTTTTTCGCCAAAATTCAAAAAAGGTAGAAGGAAATCAGGACGCGACTGCGCCAGCGAAGAACAATTCGCATTTTTCATAAAAGATAATAGCAATTTGCGGACTGCGCAAGAGCGCAACCCATGTTTACATGACCCATCGTGCTACCGCTTCAGGCGGCTCGATAAAAGGGAATTCGGTCTGGATGATAACGAAAACCGATTTGCATCAGAAAGCGTGAAAAAACGTGTCCGGATCAGGATTAACTGGATTTTGGGATGGTCAGGATTTTCGATTCCTGTTAAGGTCGGGCGTCGGATATTTCATCTACGAGGCCCGGTATTTAATCAATAAATAATAGAAACGTTTCGGGCTGTACAGCCAATAGAATATTCTGGTTGACAAATGTAACGAAAAATATTTTCTCTACGCCGCTTGAAGACGGGTTTTTTCTGTTAAAATTTGTCAGCATACTAAAAACCCCGTTTGGCGACACGAAATGTCGCCGAACGGGGTGAGCGTAGCATCGCCGAACGGGGTTGGGCGGAACTGGTTACTAATCCATTTGCAGGTCAATATCCTGGCGTTCGTGCCAGGGCAGGCCGTCTTTGTTGAGGCGCTCCATGAATGGGTCAGGGTTCATTTCCTCGACATTAAAGACGCCTTTCCCGGCCCATTTTCCTTCGAGAATCATGCGCGCGCCAATCATGGCAGGTACGCCGGTGGTGTAACTCACCGCCTGAGTGCCGGTTTCCTTGTAGGCATCTACGTGCGAGCAGTTGTTCCAGACGTAGTACGTACGTTCTTTTCCGTCTTTCACACCTTTGATGCGGCAACCAATGCTGGTAAAACCGGTGTAATTTTCGCCTAATTCTTCCGGCGCAGGCAGCACGGCTTTCAGGAATTCCAGCGGAATAATATCCACGCCTTTGAACTTGACAGGCTCGATACCAGCCATACCGATGTTTTGAATCACGCGCAGGTGCGTCAGGTATTCCTGGCCGAAAGTCATCCAGAAGCGGGCGCGACGCAGCGTCGGGAAGTTTTTCACCAGGCTTTCCAGTTCCTCGTGATAAATGAGGTACGAGCGTTTCGGGCCAATTTCAGGATAGTCAATGTCTTTCCAGATTTCGTGCGGCTCGGTTTCGATCCAGCGGCCGTCCTGCCAGTATTTACCGCGTTGTGTCACCTCGCGGATATTGATTTCAGGGTTAAAATTGGTGGCAAATGCCTTGCCGTGATTGCCGGCGTTAGCGTCAATGATGTCTAATTCGTGGATTTCATCGAAGTAGTGCTTGGCGGCGTAAGCCGTGTAAACAGACGTTACACCCGGATCAAAACCGCAACCGAGCAGGGCCATGATGCCTTTTTCGCGGAAGCGATCCTGATAAGCCCATTGCCAGGAGTATTCAAATTTGGCTTCGTCTTTAGGCTCGTAATTGGCCGTGTCCATGTAATTGACGCCGGTTTCGAGGCAAGCGTCCATGATGGGCAAATCCTGATAGGGCAGGGCGACATTGATGACCAATGAAGGCTGGAACTGGCGAATCAGCGCGACGGTTTCTGTCACGTTATCGGCATCAACGCGGGCTGTTTCTATTTTTTTGCCGCCATAAGCAGCATAAATCGCATCGGCAATGGCGTCGCACTTGGATTGGGTGCGGGAGGCGAGCATAATATCGCCAAATATATCGCGGTGTTGGGCGCATTTGTACGCTACGACACGGCCTACGCCGCCAGCGCCGATAATGAGGACTTTATTGGACATTATTGTTTGAATTAAAATTGATCAAGTTTGAAAAAGGGGGGGCAAAAATAGTGGAAAGCAATAGAACACATATCAGCGAAGTATTCCGTCGCGACAAGTCTGTTAATGGCCTGTTCCACGATCGCACTCAATGCGCGCCTGAATGCCTGTGACGTTCAGGTCGGTATTGCCGCGCCAGACCATCACCCAGCCGCGTTCTTTGACGGCCCATGTGTTGTTGATGTATGGGTCGCGACAAGAAAGATAAATGACAAAGTTTTCTTCGTCGAAGGCCCAGCGTCCGCTATCCACCACCTTTTTGCGTGCATTCAGGATATCGAAGGTTTGATCGCCCCTGAAACGAAGCCATTTGTCCTGATAATTTTGAAAAATAGTGGAGTCGCTCGGTTGAAATACACCGACGAAATGCCAGTCGCCTTCTGTCATGAATGCCTTTCGGCTGGTGCTGGGTGGGGTCACTTTTTCGACCGGCACCTGAACGAGCCGCGGAACGCCTTTAATCTGTTTGATACCGGCCGTATCGGCGTTGTAGTCGCTGATATGCGCGCTTTTCCATTCGTAGCCGCTGTTGTTAAAGGTATTGGGGTCGGTGTATGGCGCCTGTGCCTGAGTTTCGGCGGGTTTTTTCAGGTTTTTGCAAGTCACATAGCCCAAAGACACGACGATCAGGGCTAATAAAATATTAAGTTTCATGCTAAAAGGATGGTGTAAAAAAAGTGCGGCAAAGGTAGGTCACAACAGGTGTGAATTTAAGGGCATTAAGGATTGATTAAGACGATCTATACAAAGCGGTTGCTGCGCTCAGGTCGGGAAAAAAGCATCTTCAATATGCCTGATTTCAGGCGGATGGCGATCGTCAAGGATGATGGAAACGACATCAAAACGGATTTCCCAGTCGTAACCGATGCTTTCCATGTACAGGCCGGCTGTGCGTTGCAACAGATTGATTTTTTTCGCTGAAATGGCTTCTTCAGGGCCGCCAAAAGCATCATAGGCGCGGGTTTTGACTTCTACAAAAACCAGCAGTCGCTCATTTTCCCAGGCGATGATATCGAGTTCGCCGCGGCCGGAGCGCCAGTTTCTTTCGGCAATTTTCCAGCCTTTCTGGCGCAGCATTTCAGCGGCCAGGTCTTCACCCTGTTGTCCTTTGAGGAGGTGTGCCGCCGTGGGTTTTACCCCATTTTGGCGCGCTTGGCGATCCATGTTTGCAGGATGGGTTTGAAGCCGCTGTTGATGTCGGCTTCGACGAAGTCAATGCGATACTGCAGGCAACGCATTTTCAATTGTTCCGTGAAGGCATTGACCTGTTTGGTGTAAAATTCCTTGACCTGATTGGGCTGCAATTTTACCTGCTCGCCGTTTTCCATGTCCACGAAAACATAGGGGCGATTTTCAAATTCAAAATCCAGTTCCTTGCTTTTATCCGTGACGTGGAACAGCACGACCTCGTGCTTGGCGTAACGCAGGTGTTGCAGGGCAGAAAAAATTTCTTCTGCCTTGTCGGGCTGCTCCATCACATCGGTAAAAATGATGACCATAGAGCGCCGGTGAATGGATTCTGCGATTTCGTGCAGGCAGGCCGCGAGGTTGGTCGTGCGGTTGAGTTGCGGATTTTCGATGCGTTGCGCCAGATTGGTCAGCAGCAAACGGTAATTGGCGGTGCTGCTTTTCGGGCGGGTATGCACCCTGATTTCATCGTCGAACAAAGTCAGTCCGAAAGCATCGCGCTGGCTTCGAAGGGCGTTCATCAGCACGGCAGCCGATTGGGCGGCGAAGCAAAATTTGTTGTAGTATTTGTACTTGTCGGGGTTCTTCTCCTCCCACGGGTAGTACATCGTACTCGAAGCATCCACGACAATCTGACAGCGCAAATTGGTTTCTTCTTCAAAGCGCTTGACAAACAGTTTGTCTGTGCGACCATAGACTTTCCAGTCCATGTTGCGCGTGCTTTCACCGACGTTATACAGCCGGTGTTCGGCAAATTCAACAGAAAAACCATGAAATGGACTGCGATGCAGCCCGACGATAAAACCTTCGACGACTTGTTGCGCCAGCAATTCGAGATTGCTGCCCAGCGAACGTATGTCCTGCGATTCGAGTACTTGAGTAGATGCCATGTTTAAGGCTGCAAAACTATCGAAAAATTTGCTTCTCCGCCCCTAAGGACAGTGATGAAAGTTGTTGTTTGGAGTGACAGGCATCACGATTAATGGACATCAACCAGACTATGTTTGTGTTCAAGTAACCAAAATTCTGTCACCTATTCCAATTTACTATGTACCTGACATTTGATCCGGAAGAAACGATCGGCCACATACAGGATGCTTTTCATGCGGATTTTCCGTATTTGAAAATTGCATTTTTTACCAAAAACCACGCTGAAAGCGAAGGCAATGTAGCAAAATTCATGATTAGCGACCGCGCTGTGAAACTGGCAGATATGCCTAATTTCAAACACGACGGAACGATAAAAGTTGAAAAAAACCTGACGGCCGGAAAGTTTGAAAGCCAGGTATTGTCCCAAACAGGGCTTACCGTACAAGTGTTTAAAAAATCAGGCAATCAATGGCTGGAAACCACCCATTCTGATCACCTGACGCTGGCCGAAATCAATGAAAAAGCGCGCGAATACGCCGAATATCAAAGCCCTTCCGACGGTCCGGTAGATTATCGCGACATGGATTGACTTTTGAATCATCAACTACTCCTCCTTATATGACTCATTTGAATATCAGTAAAAATGCTCCGATTTCCGATTTTATGACCATCAATCCGGTGGCTGTCTTGCCTACGGATAACATGATCAAAGTGCGGCAACTGATGGAAGAAAACGAATTTCACCACCTGCCTGTCGTGGATGAAAAAGGTCTTTTGGTGGGCATGATTAGCTATTCGGATTACATGAAATCAGTCCACAACCTGTTTCATACTCAAATAGAAAGCGCTATTTCCGAGCGCTTCATGAATTCAGTGCTGGCTAAAGACGTGATGACGGCGCAATCCAGGCTAATTGCCTTGGATGCCCGTGCGACACTGGAAGATGCCATCCGTCTGTTCCGGGCGAATCGTTTTCACGCCCTGCCAGTGGTCGGGAAAGGCTTCAAACTGGAAGGTATCGTCACGGCCCACGACTTGCTGGTGCTGTTCAGCGACCATTTCCTGCACATTCATTAGCATACGCCCCAATACAGAGTGGCCTTGAACAAGGCGCGCCTGTAAATCCTTGAAAATCTTCAAAATCATTTAAATCCAGGTTTACACCGCCCACGTTTTTCCCTCTTCGGCCATTTCGACGGCTTCAAAAATGGTTTTTGCCTCGGCCAGGTGTTGCGCCGTATCGTCGTAACGCCCTGAAATATGCCCCAGCAACAGCCGTCCGACGCCTGCTTTGGCGGCTATGGTGGCTGCGTGTCGGGCTGTCGAGTGAAAGGAATACGCGGCCTGCTCTATGTGTTGATCTGTAAAGGTCGCTTCGTGGTACAGTAAATCAACGCCGCGTACGCACTCGGCTACGGTTTCGGAGTAGGCCGTATCACTGCAAAATGCATATGAGCGCGGCGGCAACGGATCGAGGGTTAACTCGCTGTTGGGTACAATCTGCCCGTTGGGCATTTGATAATCGGCCCCGGCCTTAATGGCCGGAATGGCTGAAAAAGGAATATTCAGCGATTCGATTTTTTCGGGGCGCATGTTTCTGGCCTTGGGTTTTTCACGAAAAATCCAGCCGCTGGCCGCACAACGGTGCAGCAGTGGCACGCTCCAGACTTCTACGGTTTCGTTTTCAAAAACAATCTGGTGCTGATCGGCATTCACTTCGTGAAATTCGAGGGGGTAACTCATCCGAACGCCGCAAATCCGCAATGTCGTTTCGACCAACTCGCGCAATCCTGGCGGAGCGTACAGGGCCAGCGGTTCGGTACGTTTTTTCAAACTCCAGTTGGTGATCAGTCCCATCAATCCGAACACGTGATCGCCGTGCAAGTGGCTGATAAAAATTTGCCGACAGGCGTCCACCTTGATTCTGTATTTGAAAATCTGCATCTGTGTGCCTTCGCCGCAATCCAGCAGGAATACGTGTTTGCCGGCTTCAAGCACCTGAGCCGTGAAATGACGGCCGTGAAAAGGCCCGCCCGATGATGTTCCTAATATGGTAACACGCATTGATGATGTGGTAATTTGATAATCGGATAATGGGGTATTATTTGCCAATTGAATACTTTTCCTTGTATTGAACGACTATCCGGCAAATGGTCATCTTACCTTTGACGCTGCTCAGAGGTTGTTTAAATTTCACTGCTGAATTTTAAACAACCTCTAACCCTGAAAAACGCTATACAGTTTCATTCACCATAATCAATAACGAACCATGCGTATCGTTGCGTTGCTTTTTATCGTCCTGTCGAGTGTTGGTCAATTTGTTTTTGCGCAAAATCCGACGTTTCAACGGCTGAATATTCCCGTTAAAAATGGCTCTCAGGCTTTATCCAACCCTTTTGCCGGAGGCCTGAATACGCCACAGTTATCGCCGGTTGACCTGAACAATGACGGGATTAAAGATCTGTTTATTTTTGAACGTTCGGGTAATGTGGTGCTCACTTATTTGAATACGGGGGTCGCCGGACAAACGAGTTATGTGTATGCCCCGGAATATATTGACAATTTCCCGGTCATGCAGGATTATGCCATGATGCGCGATTTCAACAAGGATGGCGCGGCGGATATTTTTACGGCATCCACGGCATTTGGCACACAGGAAATTCAGGTTTACGAAGGTTACTACGATAACAATCGCCTGAAATTCAAGCCCTTCCGCTTTAACTACCCGACTTGCCCAACTTGCAATCCGTTTTACATTTATTATCCCGACGAAAATCCGGGCTTCTGGAATACGCTTACCGTCGTGCCCACGGATTTTCCCTCTATTGACGATGTAGATGGCGACGGCGACCTGGATATTATCTCATTCGAACCGGCGGCTGGCGGTAATGTGTACTGGTGGGAAAATACGTCGGTCGAACAAGGTTTTGGCGTAGATAGCTTGCACTTTGTCCTGAAAGACCGTTGCTGGGGCAAATTCTATGAAAGCGGCATGGATATGTGCCGAAACTCGCTCAGTCCTTCGCCTGATATATGTATGCACATGCTGACTGGCGGCGGCGGTGTGGACGACCGTGACGAACTCCTGCACCCGGGTTCTACCCTGGCCGTTTATGATCAGGACGGCGACGGCGATATGGAGTTAGTCACCGGCGATATTTCTTTTGATTGCTTCAATATGATGACCAATGGCGGCACGCCGGAGGCCGCCTGGATGGTTGCACAGGACACCGCTTTCCCGTCGTATGATACGCCCGTGGACTTGCCGAGTTTTCCGGCTCCTTTTTATTTTGACATCAATAATGACGGAAAACGCGACTTGTTGGCTTCGGCAAATAACAAGAGCATCAACGAAGATCAGCGCTCGCTTTGGTGGTATGAAAATGTGGGTACAAACAGCAACCACATTTTTGAACTGCGTACCAAGCGCCTGTTCGTGAGTGATATGGTTGACCTCGGCACGGCATCTCATCCGACTTTTGCCGATGTAAACGGCGATGGTTTAACGGATATGGTCGTCGGTACTTACGGCTTTTTTACGCCGCCCAGTACTGCTCAAAATGCCCGACTTTATCTTTTCCTGAATACAGGAACGGCCACTGCTCCGGTATTTACCCTGACAGACAGTAACTGGCTCAATATGGCGGATTACACGCCGAACGATTATGATTTCAGCCCGACATTCGGCGATCTGGACGGTGATGGCGACCTGGATTTGCTGGTCGGAAACACCGGCGGAAACCTGTATTGTTACCGAAATCTGGCAGGTCCCGGCCAGCCGATGCAAATGGTACAGGATTTCAATACCATGTGGGTCGCGATGGACGTAGGTCAGGCTTCTGTACCGGTCATTTATGACCTGGACGGCGACGGGCTGAATGATATTTTGATGGGCGAACGCCAGGGCAATATCAACTACTTCCAAAATACGGGTGCGACATCCAATCCGATTTTTGCGACTACGCCTACGATTCAGTGGTTGGGCAAAATTGACGTGCGCCAGTACGGACAAGCCGCCGGATTCAGTACGCCGTATGTGGTTCAGACCATTGATGGTCCGCTGCTCGTGATCGGGGCGCTTTCAGGTGAATATGAAGCCTACCTGAATCCTTATCCGACAACCGATTCATTGCCGACACTCAAGTTTAAATGGGGCAACCTCGACGATGGCGAACGCAGCCACCCTGCCCTGGCCGACCTGGATAATGATGGCATTATTGACCTGCTCACGGGTAACCTGCGCGGCGGTTTGGGTTTGTACAAAACAAATATTTCGGATATTGTACCGACAACCGAAGCTGGTAACTTGTCGCCTGAATTATTGATTATGCCCAACCCTGCCGAGGCCACGGCTTTTGTCCGCCTGAGCACGGAAGAATCCGGCCATTGGAGGGCATTTAACGTAAACGGACAATGGATGGCCGAAGGGCAATTCACCGAGGGGTCATTCAGGATAGATTTGCAGACCTGGCCAACAGGCGTTTACACAGTAGAGGTCATTGGAAACGCCTGGCGTTCTATCGGTAAAGTGGTTAAATATTGACTTGCTGGTTATTTGTTGATTTGGTTATTTGGTTATTCATAATGGATAAGTTGAATGCTTGAAAATTCAACAAATAACCAATTCAACACCTCAACAAATAACCAGTTCAACAAAAATACATGCTGCCTGCACGCATCGCTTTTATTTCCTGCCTGATTCTGGTGGTCGGGATTACCTGGTCGCCGTTTTTGCTGTCACTGAGTGAGGCGGGGCTGTTTATTGCCGGATTGATGTATGCCGGCGGGCAGGTAAAAAGCCGACAGCCCGGACTGTCGGGCATGGCCTTAATTCCGAAATCATTCGCACAAGCCCTGCGCAACTGGCTGGCCCGGCCTGACATGCTGGCGATGGCCCTGTTGTTTGCCATCCCTGCGCTGAGTTATTTCTGGACGGAATTCAAGCCGGGTTGGTGGAATTTTACGCGTGTTCGTCTGCCATTTTTGTTGCTGCCGATTGCATTTGCCAACTGGCCTGCGCTCAGCGACCGGCAGTATAAAACGGTGCTGTATGCGCTGGTCTGGACGATGGTGGTGTTGTGCATTGGCGTAGGGATCAATTTTGCGCTGCATTTTGACGAAATCATGGAAGGGCTTGGGCATGGCCGCCCGGTGCCGGTGCCGAAAAGCCATATTCGTTTCAGCCTGATCGTAGCGGTCAGTATTCTTTCCGGTGGATGGCTGTGGTTTGAAAAATTTTACCTGAAATATACATGGGAACGCGGACTGCTCGCTGCGGCCGTCATTTTCCTGTTTGGCTTCATACACGTGTTGAGTGTGCGCAGCGGACTGGCAGCCTTGTATGCCGCGCTGGTGTTTACTGCTTTCTGGATTATCTGGCGCACCGGCCGTTGGAAACTCGGCCTTGTTGCGCTGGGATTGATGCTGCTGGTTCCGGTCGTTGCCATTCAAACCGTGCCCAGTTTGCGCAGCCGACTCTATTACATGCAACACGACTGGGTACAATTCAGGAATAATCAGGGCGGATCATATTCGGATGCCGACCGTTGGGTTTCATTGCAGACGGGTTACTGGCTCTGGAAGTCATCGCCGGTGGTTGGCGTTGGTACAGGTGATTTGTTGATGGATGTTCAACAGATGGCAAACGATCGTTTTCCGACGTATTCTCTTGATCCGAAAATGCCCCACAACCAATTCCTGTTTATCCTGTCCGGCACGGGCTTGCTGGGTTTGATGTTGAGCCTTGCCGGGCTGGCTGCACCGGTATGGCGCAAAACATCCCGACAGGTTTACTTGTTTATGGTTTTTCAGGTCATTGTTTTTCTGTCATTTATGGTAGAATATACTTTGGAAACAGCAGTTGGCGTTGCCTTTTATCTGTTTTTTACCTTATTTTTCATGCATCGCCCATTGATAAACAAGGTATAAAAGGAGAAAACAGCACATTATCCCACCTGATATATTATTTTACCTTTGCGACTCAAAAAAATCGCCCGATCATTTACGCATGGACGTACTTATTAAAACTGCTCAGCTGTTGTTGAGCCTTTCCATACTGATTGTATTACATGAAATGGGCCACTTCGCACCAGCCAGGTGGTTCAAAACCCGTGTGGATAAATTTTACCTGTTTTTTGATTTTGCTCCTTTTCATTCCCTTTGGAAAACTAAAAAAGGAGAAACTGAATATGGAATTGGTTGGCTGCCTTTAGGTGGTTATGTCAAAATCGCTGGTATGGTGGACGAAAGCATGGACACCGAATTCAAGAATAAACCCATGGAACCCTGGGAATTTCGCGCCAAACCAGCCTGGCAACGCCTGATTATCATGATCGGCGGCGTAACGGTGAATTTCCTGTTGGGCATCCTGATTTTTTCCGGAATTCTGTGGCATTGGGGCGAAGCCATCGTGCCAACCAACCAGATCAAGTACGGACTTCAGATGGATTCCCTGCTGCTGCGCCAGGGCTTTCGCAATGGCGATATGATCCTGAAAATCGGCGATCAACCATTTACAGAACTCGACCCGGGCAAACTCATCGAAGCCGTTGTGCTGAATGATGTACGCAACATTACCATCCTGCGCGATGGCCGCGAAGAAACGCTGACCATGCCCGCAGATGTAGCGCAACAGATTACCAGCCAGAAAATCCCGAAAGCCATGCTGATGCAACCGCGCTTCCCGTTCATCGTGGACGAGGTGGCGCCAGGTAAACCGGCATTTGGCGCGGGCATCCAGAAAGGTGACCATATCCTGGCGCTCAATGGCCAGCCCATCGTGTGGTTCGACGCCTTCGCTCCGGTGGCGCAGCGTTACAAAAGTCAGGAAGTTACCCTGACGCTCCTGCGTGGCGTTGACACCATCAGCAAGCAACTCACCCTGACCTCCGACGGATTGATCGGGGTTAAAACCAAAACAGAAGGATACTTCAAAGTCGAACGCCGCCCTTATTCACTGGCTCAGGCCATACCTGCCGGTTATCAGCAGAGCATGGATTTCCTGAACAGCCAACTCAAGGCTTTCGGACAAATGTTCAAGGGCAAGATTTCAGCCAAAGATAACCTCGGCTCGTTCATCAGCATTGGCAACCTGTTCCCTTCTTCCTGGGATTGGGAAACCTTCTGGCTCATGACCGCTCGCCTGAGCATTATCCTGGCTTTCATGAACCTGCTGCCCATTCCGGCCCTCGATGGCGGACACGTAGTGTTCCTGCTCTGGGAAGTGTTCACAGGTCGCCGCGTGAGCGATTCAGTCATGGAAAAAGCGGTCACTTTCGGTTTCTTCCTGCTGATGGGCCTCATGATTTATGCCTTCGGACTGGATATTTGGCGGCATATCATTTCAAGGTTTTTCTAGGAAATTTTCCCGCAGTTGTCGCAGAAAACCTGTCTTATATATCAGGCCTGCGTATTACAAAACGCTTAAATTAAAAAGCGCTAATTGTTGATTATCAAACAATTAGCGCTTTTTAATTTAACCAAATCCCCAAATAACCAAATAACCAACCCCTATCCCTGCTTCCGCATCAATCCCCGATATTTCCAGTAGGTTTCCAGGGCTGCGATGCGACAGATCGTGAATCCGGCCCGTCCGTCGAGAAAACCCGCTTTCAGGATATAGTTTCGGAAAAATTTAAAAACGGGACTAAAAACCACTTGCAACCAATTGCTGCGTCGGCCTTTGGCCAGCAGGTTTCGAATGGACATTTCATTGTATCGGCGGGTTTTGTCAAGATGTTCCTGCACCGTAGCGTAGGAATAATGCAGCAGATCGCCATGCAAAAAACCCACCCGTGTTCCTTCGGCCAATTCGAGTATTTCATGCGGATTGGGGCCGCCCCAGGCTGCTTTTCGGCGGTCGAACAGGCGTATCTTCCGATCAGGATACCAACCGGAATGCCGAATCCATTGACCGCAATAGTTGGTCATGCGGTTCATTTGCCAGGCATCCGTTTGTGTCGCGTCCGGCGATGATTTCAGGTGCGCCAGCGAAGCCCTCAGGGCGTCGCTCAGGACTTCATCGGCATCAATCGAGAAAATGAGGTCGTGGGTTGCCAATGCATTGGCGCGGTTTTTCTGGTCGCTGTAACTGATAAACGGGTGTTCAAAAAAACGCGCCCCGTGTGCCAGGCATATCTCTTGTGTATTATCTGTCGAGCCACTGTCCAGCACCACCACGTCATCGGCAATGCCTTCGAGCGAGCGCAGGCAACGGCTGATGTTGCGCGCTTCATTCAGGGTAATGATGACGGCTGATATTTGTCGCACTATGGCGGTCAGGGTGTTTGAAGATTTACATTTCCATCACCGTACCGCAATGCTTGCAGGTACGCGCTTCGATGTCGTTTTTATAGTCGCCGATGGCTTCCTTGATCTGTGTGCCAATGTCTTTCAGGGCAAAACCAGCTTCATGCAACGGCTTTCCGCAGTGTTCACAAAACCACAGCAGCTTGTCAATTTCACCTTCGTGACGACGGCGTTCGATGACTAATCCGACAGTCCCTGCGGGGCGTTGTGGCGAGTGCGGCACTCGGGCAGGCAGCAGGAACATTTCCCCTTCACGGATGTCAATGGTGCGTGGTTGCCCGTCTTCATCAATGATTTTCACCTGCATATCGCCTTCGATCTGGTAGAAAAGTTCTTCGCCTTCTTCCCAGTGATAGTCTTTACGGCCGTTTGGGCCACCGACGATCATGACGATAAAATCGCCGCTTTCGACATGCAACTGCTTGTTTCCTACAGGTGGCTGAAGGAGGTGGCGATTTTCGCTGATCCATTTTTGGAGGTTGAAAGGTGCTGATATAGCCATGGATAAATTCCTTTTTCGGCAAAAGTAGTATTCCATTATCATACAAATGGCGATTTTCGGCGTTTCTTTGCCCCCTAAACCAGTTCCAATGCCCATTGTTACCCTGACTACGGATTTTGGCCTCACCGATTACTATGCAGGAGCGCTCAAAGGCGCCCTGCTGCGGCTGCATCCAGACTTGCAATTGGTGGATATTTCGCATCAAATTCGTCCTTTTGATATTGTTCAGGGTGCGCTGGTTGCGGGCAATGCCTGGCATGAATTTCCCGAAGGAACCATACACCTGATTGGTGTGCATTGTGTGTACGACGAGCAGCCACGCTTCGTTGTGGCCTGGCATCGGGAGCATTTTTTTATAACGCCGGATAATGGCATTTTGACATTGTTGTTTGACGATCTTGACCCGTCCCGGATGCGGCATTTGCCGGTTGATCCCAAAGCGCATTTTGCGGTAAAAGATGTTTTTGCTCAAACCGTGGCCCATTTGGCCGAAGGCCGCCCGCTGGAAGAAATCGGCGAGTATCCGGGGCCACTGTTGCAACGCATCGGGTTGCGCCCGGTTATCACGCCATCGCGCATTCGCGGTACGGTAATTCACGTGGATAATTTTGAAAATGTAGTGCTGAACATTCGCCGTGAAATGTTCGAACAAACTGCCAATGGACGATCTTTTTCCTTGTATTTCAAGCGAAACGACGCACTGAATCGGCTGTCTGACAATTATTCAGATGTGCCGGTCGGTGAGCCGCTTTGCCTTTTTAACGCCGCAGGTTTTCTGGAAATAGCCGTAAACCTGGGCAAAGCCGCTACGTTACTGGGCCTGAAGGTCGAAGACGTCGTGGAATTGACTTTTGAATAAAATATGCTTCGCAAATTAGAGCATCAACGTGTGATCATTGTCGGCGATGTCATGATTGACCGCTATCTGCTGGGTTCTGTGACACGCATTTCGCCCGAAGCGCCGGTGCCAGTGGTACTCCACCGATCTACGGACGACCGCCTAGGCGGTGCGGCCAACGTAGCCCTGAACGTAAAGGCGCTGGGCGGCGTGCCGCTGCTGTGCAGTGTCGTAGGCCAGGACAAAGACGGCGAACTCCTGCAACACGACGTCATGAGCCGTTTTGGTATTTCCAGCGAAGGTTTGGTGAACAGCCCAACTCGTCGTACGACGGTGAAAACGCGGATACTGGGCAACAATCAGCAGGTGTTGCGGATTGACCAGGAAGACTTGCACGAACTGGACGATCAGGAGGCTGAATTGCTTATTCATCGGGTTATCAAACTCATGGACGAGCAGCCTGTGCAGGTCATTATCCTTCAAGACTACAACAAAGGCGTAATGACGCCCGATGTGATTTCGTTGTTGATAGCCGAAGCGCGAAAACGCGGCATTTTTATCGCCGTTGACCCGAAAAAAAATTACTTCCTGAATTACCGGAACGTTGATCTTTTTAAACCCAACCTGAAAGAAATCAGAGACGCCGTGGAGTCTTCGCCGGATAAATTCAAGGTTGACGTTTCACTGGAATCCTTGCAACGCGCGGCCGATTTTCTGCGACATGCGCTCAATCATCGGCTGACGATGATTACGCTGTCAGAACATGGGTTGTTCATGGAAGGCGGCGAATTGAACCGGGGAAAAATTTTCCCGACCCATACGCGCAACATTGCCGATGTCAGCGGCGCGGGCGATACCGTGATCAGTATTGCCTCTATGGCGCTGGCGGCGGGTTTTCCGATGGATGACGTCGCTTTGCTGTCCAACCTGGCCGGTGGTCAGGTATGCGAGTCGCCCGGTGTCGTCCCGGTGCGCCGGGACATTTTAATGCGCGAATTTGAAGACTTAAAAGGATGAAGGGGATGTTGAATTGGTTATTTGTTGAACTGGTTATTTGGTTATTTGAAAAATGTACACGAATAACCAGATCAACAAATAACCAAATAACCAGTTCAACAAATAACCAATTCCTCTAAATCCATAAATATATTAGAAAATGCAAAAGCACAATTTTTCTGCCGGGCCGGCTGTGCTGCCCGCCAGTGTACTTAGGGAGGCTGCTCGTGCAGCCGCTAATTATCAGGGAATGGGACTGAGCCTGCTGGAGTTGTCGCACCGTGGCCCTGAGTTTACGGCTATCATTGAAGAGGCCAACGCCTTGATGAGCGAATTGCTCAATTTGCCGGATGGCTATCGTGTCGTATGGTTGACCGGCGGCGCCAGCACCCAGTTTTATCAGGTGCCGATGAATCTGCTGAACGAAGATGAAACAGCAGCCTATGTGAACTCCGGCGTTTGGGCGGACAAAGCCATCAAGGAAGCCAAAGTGTTTGGCAATGTTCAGGTTCTGGCATCGTCGAAGGAGCAAAATTTCACGCATATCCCTAAGGGTTATAAAATTCCGAAGGATGTGAAATACCTGCACCTGACCAGCAATAACACCATTTACGGCACGCAATTGCACAAATTTCCGAAATCGCCGGTGCCGATTGTCTGCGATATGTCGTCTGATTTTCTGAGTCGCCCTGTTGATGTCAGCAATTTCGGATTGATTTACGCAGGAGCGCAAAAAAACCTCGGCCCTGCCGGTACGACGGCTGTGATCGTTCGCGAAGATATGCTGGGTACTGTGCGTCGCCACTTGCCTTCCATGCTGGATTACCGGACATTTATCAAGGAAAATTCACTGTACAATACGCCGCCGGTGTTCCCGATTTATGTGAGCATGCTGACCCTCCGCTGGATCAAGAAAAACGGCGGTTTGAAAGGTATGCAGCGCCGCAACAAGACAAAAGCCGCGCTGCTGTACAATGAAATTGACAACAACCCGCTTTTCCGGGGCACCGTTGAAACAGCCGACCGCTCACTGATGAACATTTGCTTTGTCATGGAAGAAAAATACGCTGCGCTGGAAGACGATTTCATGAAAATCTGCAAAGCCAACGGTCTGGTAGGTCTGAAAGGCCACCGTTCAGTCGGCGGATTCAGGGCCAGTACCTACAACGCACTGCCGAAAAAGAGCGTACAGGCATTGGTTGACCTGATGCAGGACTTCGCCAAACGCAAGGCTTAGTACATCGAAACCCCAGTTTCGAGAAAAAACCCCAGTTTCGAGAAAAACGCCTCGAAACTGGGGTTTCGAGGTACTTAGCTCCTTGTTACCAGAATTTTTCCGCTTTGCATTTTTCCGTTCGTTTGAATTCGGACGGTGTAAAACCCGGCGGGCAGGTCGTTGACCGGCACATTTAAATTGCCTTGAGGCACATTATCAAAGCGCCGAACACCGCGACCTTCAGCGTCGTACAAGGCTACGGACTGTACCACTACCGGCAGTTCGAGCGTAAAACGATCAGTCGCCGGATTGGGGTAATACAGCGCTTGCCAGTTGGCGCCAGTCGGTTGCTGCGGGTCATCTTCAAAACGAATCACGGATTGCCCCTGACAAGTTTCGATGCTCGTATATTCAGC
>JADZBJ010000049.1 GCA_020852155.1 Saprospiraceae bacterium
AAAATCGAGGAGGCGCATTTTTAGGGAGCAGATGAGAGCGGTTATTTTGAGCAGTCCGGTTCTGAACAAGGAACGGCTCCTGTATATGCTGCCGTTTGCATATTTTTTCATGCTGGTCATGGGGCTTGTCACGGTTTGGGTTTCGTGGAGTATCCCTGCGAGGACGCACAAGGTGTACAGCAGCACCAAAACGGCCATGACGATTTCGACTTGGTGCTGTCGTTGGAAGCCTTGCTGTTCGAGGTCGAAGCCGTTGGACTTGAGGTGCAAGAAGCAACATTCAATCGTCCAGCGCAACTGGTATAGATGCCCCGCTGCGCCCGGTTCGTCCAAGTTTGTGAGCAGGTATACGTAGGGTTCCTTATCCCTTGTTCCCGTGTTTGGCAGGCAGACCAAGTTGCACAAGTACTCGTTTGCGACGACGATTTCCGCGCATTGCAGTCTTTTTCGGCGCAAAAAGCGTTGTATGACGCGCAGTTTGGCCGTTTTGTGCCGCAATGCCCCGTTCAGCCACACGTCGACTTGGCGATTGGACTTCAGGCGCACGACGAAGGAAAACCCTCGTTTGGCAATTTGGAGCAGCCAGTATTCCCCCGCAAACTCCCGGTCGGCGACCAGGGGGAAGGCCTTGGGCGGCACTTCGTCCACGGGCCACCAAGCGGCCAATCGGTCAAGCAGTGCCAGGCGGGTTTCCACGTCCGAATTGCCCCGGTGCCCGATGTCTGCCCAGACCAAGGGGATGAGGTAGCCGCGAAACGAAAGGCCTATGACCAAAAGATTCCGCCAAGTGCACCCGCTTTGCCAATCGGTGCGGTCCATCGCCAAGCAGCAGGGCGTGCCGCTTTGCATGGCAAGCCGCAAGACCGCCCGGAAAACGCCCCGCAGCAGGGGTTCCCCAAGCCCGCTGGCAAAAAAACGCAGCAAACGGGCGTAATTTCCCCGAAAACTGGTCTCGTTGCCTGCAAAATCCGCAGCCCTGTACAGGTTGCAACTTCGCGCCTTGAGGATGCAGGTCAAAACGAACTCAAGAGCGGCAAACTTTAGGCGGCCGATTTCCTGGAAACAGTCGCGAATGCCTGCTATTTTTGCCTCTTCAGGCGTCTGAATATTCTGATTGGTTTGTTTCACACCCAACCTTATGGATATTCTTACGCCTTTTTATTTTGTCAAAGAACTTTTTTCATGTAAATCAACAATTTACGCTATGCGATTTTTTGTTGTGTAGTAGTGTAAGACTATCCTTATTAGATTGTAAATGTTTTACTGTTAGTATAATTTTCCCATCTATCGGAATCATCTCAAAGTCGAGTTTATTATGCTTGTTTTGCTCAATCCCTGAAACTGTGACTAATGTTAAATAACCGGGTAACGTCGTTGTCCAATGATTTAACTGGTTATCATCGTTGCCAGTATAAGATGTTTCATAAATTCCATTTTCTGTTGTTGTCAAGTATTTATGCTCAAGTATCTCATTCTCTGATTCATACTGTGGCCCAACAACAATAAAGTCCAATTTTGCCCCTTCAATCGGCTCACCCGTCACGCGATCATATACTCGTCCGCTTACCGAAGTGGTAATTTGGTCGTTTTTACGGCATTGCAGTGCCAAAAATAGTATCGCTGCAACCAGAGATAAGCGTAGTACTGATGGAATAATTTTCATGATATGGAAGTTTTGTCATCTGCGTAAATTCAAATTATCCGCGCAATCCGCGTCACCCGCGGATCACCTGAACCACACCTCGTCGGTAAATACCCAGCATGGATACCCAGCGCCTTTGTGCCATGCCGGACAATGGCCCAGAGATTGACCTATAACGCGAACATAGCGCGCTTTGATGCCGCTCCCGTTGGCTTTTACAGTGAAAGTCTTCGACATCGCGCCTTTTTCAGTAGCGGGTACGGTATTCAGTACTTCACCGACCGGCTGGAAGTTTTTCCCGTCGTCAGAGATTTCAAACTGCACTTTTACGGGGTAAAAAATCCAGGCATTTTCGTCCTGCATAAACCGCGCATTGAATTGTTGCAGTTTTTTGCTTTTACCAAGGTCAATTACGACGTCAAGGTTGTTTTCCTGAAATCCTTGCCAGCCGCCGGTACGGAAGTCAACATCCGAGCCGCGCAACCCGTCAATGAGTCCGTCGTTGCCGCCTGCTGTGTATTGCGGGGAATAGTTTGTGTTGTAGCGAAATGCCGCCATGCCATCGGGTATTTTGTAAAAATCCGCAGCAGTTTCGCGGCTTTTATTGCCTGCTGACTGCGCATAAAACAGCAGTTTACCACTGTTTTTCAACACAAAAGGATGAGTATATCGCGCATAACGCAAGGGCCCGTCGTTGCCCTCGAAATCGCGGATGGCATACCAGACTTCGGCATCGGGTTCGGCGTGGCCAAGTGCGATTTTTTGCTCGCCGCGAAACACCCTTTCACCCAGGGCAATAAACGGAATGGGCAAACTGGATACGCCGGTCAAAGCCGTTTTGGGGCAGTGAATTTCCGCAGCGCCCCAGGTAGATGGCTGATCGGTCATGTCAAATTCCAGCGTGCCGCCCGCCAGCAATTGCTCATGCGAAACATATGTTTTGGGCCATTCTTTTCCGATAATTTTCAAGGATTTAAACCACGGTTTTTCAGGAGAAGCCCCTGTTGAGCGAATGACAAAATCAGGCCGTCCGGGTTGGTGAATGACGGCTTTTTCGAACCAGGGCGATCCCAGGGCGTAATCCGTTGTGCCCGGACAAACAGGATAAATCCCGAGGGCAGAAAGCACTAACCAGGCTGACATCTGCCCGCAATCTTCATTGCCGCTCAGGCCGTCGGGGCGGTTGGCATATTGCGTGTCCATGATGCGCCGAACCAGCCCTTGTGTTTTGGCGGGTTGTCCGGCGTAATTGTACAGATAAGCGAGGTGGTGACTGGGCTCGTTGCCGTGGGCATACTGGCCGATCAATCCGGTGATGTCGGCCTGGTCGCGGCCGGTCATGCGCGAGTCGGTGGTAAAAAGGCTGTCTAATTGAGCGCCGAAGCGTTCGCGGCCGCCAAACAAATGAATCAGGCCGGCGATATCGTGCGGCACCGCAAAACGGTATTGCCAGGCATTGGCCTCGGTGTAGTTGAAATTCACCTCGCGCGAATCGAAAGGCGTGTGCCAAAAACCGTTGGTTTTGGCCCTGAAAAATCCAGTGCCCGGGTCGAACAAATGGCGGTAAGCAGCAGAACGCTGGAAGTATTCCTGTGCGGTGGCAGTTTGGCCCGTCAGTGCAGCCATCTGGCCAATACACCAATCGTCGTAGGCATATTCGAGGGTTTTTGACACAGATTCCGGCTCGCGTTCGGCGGGTACGAAACCGTAATCGCGATAGGATTTTAAACCAAACAAATCCGTATTGGCGCTTTTTTTCATGGCTTCGAGCGCTTTGGCGGCATCAAATCCGCGAATACCCTTGGCGTATGCGTCAGCAATCACCGGGATCGCGTGGTTACCAATCATACAGTTGGTTTCGTTGCCGGCGAGTTCCCACACTGGCAATCGCCCGTATTGGTCGTAATGTGCCAGAAAAGTATTGATGAAATCCGTGGTTCTTTCAGGATCCAGCAGGGTATGGAGCGGGTGCAAGGCGCGATACGTATCCCACAGCGAAAAAACGGTATAGCGATGGCCTTTGGGTAAATCCGGCGCAAATTGATTCGGCGCAACCATCGTGTGGTACAATGCCGTATAAAAAACAGTTTTTTGAGCTTTACTACCGCCTTCCACTTCGATTTTTGACAGTTGGGCGGCCCATTTCGCTTGCGTTTGTTTTTTAACTTTGTCAAAATTCAGGTCGGCGCAACCTTCATCAAGGCGGCGGCGGGCATCTTCCACACTGACCGGCGACAAACCCACGGCGACCACCAAAGGTTGATCGTCGTTGTAAAAATCCAGCAAGGCAACGATGGCCGTGCTGTTTACTTTAGGCGCGGCCTCGCGCGGGTTTTTGTTCATATCCAGCACGATACTGCCTGAAATGCGTTTTGAAAAGCGCATAACGAAGTACAGGCGCTGGTTTTCGGCCCAACTTTTTGAATGGCGATAACCAGCCATTTCACGGTCGTTGACAAATTCCATTTCGCTGCTCAATACCTCATCGCGGTGGCGCAGGTCAATGAGCAAGTTGCCTTTTTCGCGATTGGCCGGGTAGGTATATCGGTGAACGCCTACGAATTCGCTGGCCGTCATTTCGCACTTGATGCGCTCGCGGTCGAGCGTAACGGCGTAATAACCCGGCTCGGCAGTTTCGCTGTTTTTATTGAAATGCGAGGCATATTCCTCAGGCTCCAGCCGTGCGCCCCGCGAAAAAGGCATGACCAGAATATCGCCATAGTCAGCCACGCCCGTACCGCTGAGGTGCGTATGCGAGAATCCGTAAATGGTCGAATCAGAATAATGATAGCCGGAGCAGCCATCCCAGTCGAGCATATTGCGGCGCGTATCCGGGCTGAGTTGCACAAAGCCAAAAGGAGCCGTTGCACCGGGAAAGGTGTGGCCATGCCCGCCCGTGCCAATGAACGGGTTGACGTATTGCAAGTATTGTTGGCCTGATTGCGAAAAGGTTGTTTTCGGAGAAAAGGCGAAGGTTAATAAGAGGAAAAGCGGCAGGGCAAATCGCATAGCGTAATTTTTTAGCGGCTAAATTCGGAAAAACAACCACCTTCATGCA
>JADZBJ010000050.1 GCA_020852155.1 Saprospiraceae bacterium
CGAAGTTGGTTTCGAATGCCGGGCCTTGATTCATGGCCATGATACCGGGCAGCAGGCTGATGGTTTCCGTGACCGGAAATTGCCCGCCCATGTGGCCTGTCCAGCGCGAATAAAGCGTCTCGCGGTTGTCGTTGGCCAACGAAATGACGGGCTGATTGAGGTGGTGCATAGCGCCGCCGATGTAGAAAAACCCGTCGTTTTTAAATACCGCATACCAGAGCAAACCAGCATTGAAATCCAGGTAGGCTTTTGAACTGGCGTTGGCATTGGGTTCACCGCTCGACAAACTGGCATCCGGGCGTTCGTTGACTGCGTCAAATTGACGGGTAAACCACAATTCACCCCAGTCAATGGAATGCTGCCCGAAGCCTAATTGAGCGCCTGCCGACAGGTAATGTTCCGTGCGGTTTCGTCCGCCTGACAGTTGCTTCAGGAATGCCCCGCCGACTTGCACCTTGTTTTGTTGAAAGCGCGCTGTGCCCGCTTCATCGTGCATGGCGCCAATGCCCACGCTGGCAAAATCGTCGCCCGCGCCCACCTGAAAGCGCGATTCAAAAGCGGCGGCATAGGTTCGAAAAGGTACTGGCGACAGGAAACTGCCCCATTGATCGCGGTAATTGGCTGTGGCGCGCCATCGTCCGTTGAATACGCCTGTGAGCGCCGGATTGAGATTCCAGGACGAGGCGTAATACTGTGAAAAACGAGGGTCTTGCGCGGTGAGCGTCTGGCTGAATACCAGCAGTAAAAAGGCCAAAATGGCCATCGGTTGGGTGTAAGTATGTTTCATTGATTAAATAAATTACAAGGGTGACTGCATGCAATCGCGAGCGAAAAAAACGAAAAAATTTTCATTTCACGGGAATAACCTTTTATCAACGACATTTTGTCAGTTTTCCCAAATGGCACGTTTAATGCGTATGCCCGAGCACCCCAACCCATTTTTATATCATTTATGGAAAATATTATGCCCCTTGAAGGACTCGCAGGAGCGACCAACCCTCAACGAAGGAATTTTTCAGAATCCGATTTTGCACTGCTGGATGCTTATTCCCAAACCGTGACACGCGTCGCCCGCAGGGCGAGTGATGCTGTGGTTCACTTGAATGTCCAAAAAAACGGCGCTGAAAATGCGCGCCAAACACCTCCCGGCGCTGCTGCAGGCACGGGCAGCGGTTTTGTCATCAGCAGCGACGGTTACGTGGTAACGAATAGCCATGTCGTGAGTGGAGCCTTGCAGATTGACGCCAGCCTGCCCGATGGCCGCTCGTTTCGGGCGCGTGTTGTTGGCGACGACCCGGCGACGGACATTGCTGTGGTAAAAATAGATGGCGACAACCTCAGTACCCTGGCTTTTGGTGAAAGCGACCGATTGCAGGTCGGCCAAATCGCCATCGCTATTGGCAATCCGTATGGTTTTCAATACACGGTAACGGCCGGTGTTGTGAGTGCGCTGGGGCGTACCCTGCGCAGCCAGAACGGACGCCTGATTGATGATGTAATCCAAACGGATGCAGCCCTGAATCCGGGCAATTCCGGCGGGCCATTAGTGGATTCGCTGGGTAATGTAATTGGCGTGAATACGGCGGTCATTTTATCCGCTCAGGGAATATGCTTTGCCGTGGCCTCCAACCTGGCCCGCTATGTGGTGGGCAAGCTCATCCTCGAAGGGCGTGTCCGGCGCGGCTTTCTGGGCATCGGCGCACAGGCTGTGCCCTTGCCACCCAAATGGCTGCAAACGCTTGAAGTGAACACAAAAGGCGGCATTCAGATTCAGAATGTAGAACCCGGCGGCCCGGCGGCTCAGGCTGGCATTTTACCCGGCGATGTGCTGGTACAGTTCGAAGGCAAACCTGTTGATTCGATTGATTTGCTGCACAAACTGCTGGATGAAAATTCCATTGGCCGGCAAATTGGTTTGTGGGTATTGCGCAACGGCGAATTGAAAAATTTTGCGGTAGTGCCGAGAGAGATGTGATCTAGAAGCCATAAAAAAAGCCCTCCTGATCTCCAGAAGGGCTTTTTTTTATTGACAAGCAAAACCAAATTACTCAAGGCGGAACATCACCGGAAGGGTGTAGCGAACTTTAACGGGGTTACCGTTAGCTTCGCCGGGTACCCAACGCGGCATTTCACCCACGACGCGTACGGCTTCTTTACCGCAGCCGCCACCGACGGGGTCTTTCAGGATGGTTACATCGCTGATACGACCGTCTTTGTTGACGACGAAGGTAAGCGTAACGCGGCCCTGCAGGTTATTTTCGCGGGCCAGCGCCGGATATTTAATGTTCTCCGAGAGGTACTTGAAGAGTTCTTTTTCACCACCCGGGAAGCTTGGCGGCTTCTGGATGTCGAAGAGCTCATAAGTCTTCTCTGGTTCAATTTTAGGTTGTTCGACGACCTCCAGTTCGGATGGATTTTCTTCCACCGTTGGCGCTACCTCGTCGTTACCTTTTTTGTCTTCCGTGCCGATGTCCTCTTTCTTTTCGATGAGTTCATCGTTTGCCGGTGGATCTTCCTCCTGTACTTCCTCGTCTTTTTTGATGACGGGCGGCACGAATTTCACCGTTGAACGCGTTGGCGGCGGCGGTGTTGGCGGCGGCGGCGGCGGTGGCGGAGGAGGGTTATTCGGGTCAATATCTGGCGGCGGGCCTAATTCAGCTACCACATCTATTGGCTTCTCCTCTGGTTTGAGCGAGCTCACCACCTTCATGATTGTAGGCAGGGCGAGCGCGACACCGATCAGCAACAAACCAAATACAAAGGCGCGTCCGAGGTATTTCGGATAGTCACGGCGCAGTTGGTATGCTCCGTAGGCCTTGTTTCGGTTGGAGAAGATGATGTCCAGCATATCCCGGAATTGGCCGCTGTCTTTTACTTCTGCCATGTGAATGGTATTTTTTGAATGAAAAAAATGTTTTTTATCGTGGTTCTTACTTCGTAGCGGCTTCCAGCTGTGCTTCAGCCGAGAATTTGAGTCCGGCAGCCGGATTTTTCACGAAGTCTTCTTCCAGTTTTGACACGTCGAGAATCACATAATAGCGCACTTTACAAATGGCCATTTCGTCCAGCGCGTCCACAAGGTTTTTATACCTTGAACCTTTCATCGGCTTGATGATGACATTGATGAAAGAACCTTTCAGGTCTTCTTCGACCCCTTCTTTGTTCTTTTTCTTGTAATCTTCAAGGCCAAACTGCGCCTTTACCTTGTCCATTTTATTCAGGATGACCTGACGCACACCTTCAGCAGCAAAGTCTGTTGAGTCCAGTTTAGCGTCGGTAATACCTTCGTAGTAGTACACTTTATCTTTATCGCCGAGCAAGAGGGTCAATACTTTTGACTCTTTTACCGGTTCGATGTCTTCTTCCTTGATTTTATCCTTTTCAGGCATAACCAAGGCCATAATATTGGGTTTCGCCAATGTTGTGGTCAACATAAAGAACGTGATCAACAGGAACCCGAGGTCCACCATCGGCGTAAAGTCGATGCGTGTGGACATTTTCTTGGACCTGACCTTCCCGCCTTTCTTTTGTCCACCACCACTGTCTTGAGCTATTTCAGCCATATAGCAGAACTTTTGCTTTTATTGGTGAAGAAATGGTGAAACTTATTCGCCTCCGGGTTTCCCCTCACTGGTGGTGATAAGGTTGAATTTGTTCACGTTAATATCTACGAGGGTATTGATAACTTTCTGGACGGATTCGTACGGTGTGTCAGCGTCGGCTTTAACAACCATGACGTATTCATCTTTGACTTTACCCTCTTGTTTGAGTCGGAACTGCGCCAGGCGTGCATTGTGAATCCAGTCGGCCAGCTCGCTTTTATTAACATCAGCGGTGTCAATTGGAATGCCGTCTGTCTGAATTTTACCGCGTTCGGCAGGATCCATGCGCAGCCATTGTTTGAGTTGCGCACGAGAAACACCGAAGCTACCGACATTGGCAAAACGAACAGCATCTTCCTGTGTCAACCCGAGGTTATAGCGGGTATTGACATCGGAGATGAGTTCTGTGCGGGTGTGTGAGCCTGCCATATCCAGAAACACCTTGCCTTCTTTACTGACCAGTACTGTCAAAGTACCGGCATCAGGCAGTTTTGTTTCGGAGATGGATGTCGGCGTATCCACGATGACTGTTTCCTGCGGTTTTGACTTGGCAGTCAGCATGAAAAAGGTCAACAGCAGGAAAGCCACGTCGCACATCGCCGTCATGTCAATGCTGGGCGCACCCCGTTTGGGTTTATGCTTAGGCATATTTTTCCGAATTAAGAGTTATAAAAATGGATTGAATGTCTGCATTGTGATGGTGTACGATGTCTGTGAAATCAACATGTAATGAATCAAGCATCACATCATCACGATCACATCAGTACATTAATCAGTGTTCTTTGGTAGCAAATGTTTGCGTCAGGCTGTAACCTGCTTCGTCAACGCGGTAAGTGAGCGAGTCAATGCGCGAAGTGAAGAAGTTATAGAAAATGATCGCCAGGGCTGAAGTACCGATACCGAGTGCAGTATTGATAAGGGCCTCGGAGATACCTGTTGCCAGGGCTGTTGAGTCAGGAGCGCCTGCATTAGCAAGGGCTGCGAACGAACGAATCATACCCAATACCGTACCGAACAGACCCATCAGGGTTGCGATAGAGGCTACTGTAGCCAGGATATTGAGGTTGCGTTCCAGCATAGGCAGTTCGAGTGTTGTGGCTTCTTCGATTTCTTTTTGGATAGCCATTACTTTCTCGTCTTTTTCCATGCCGGTTGTTTTAGCCATTTCAGCATACTTGCTCAAACCAGCGCGAACAACGTTACCAACTACGCCTTTTTGCTTGTCGCAGGCAGCAGTAGCACCACTGATATCCCCACGATCGAGGAAACCGCGAATAGCGCGAACGAATGTATCCACGTTACCTGCGCCTTTAGCTTTGCCCAATGTAATGAAACGCTCGATCACAAATACAATAACGGTAAAGAACAGGGTAAGAAGGATCGGCACAACGAAACCACCTTTGTAGATCGTACCGGCGTAGTTACCTGGTAGCGGGTCTTTTGTTGGATCGTTGTCAATGAAGTTGGCAGGAGAGCCAAACACAAACTTCCAGATACTCCAGGAAACGACGTACAGTATCGGAATGATGATGAATGGGAAAATTGCGCCGATACCGCCGCCTTGTTCCTGTTTTGCCTGAGTGGGTTTTGCTGCTGTCATGCTGCGTTTAATTTAAAATGATTGATGAAAAGTTTGACAATGCTTCCCCCCACTTGCCAGTCATGCGCTAAAGACACCAGGCACTGAAAAGTCCGTTTTGTTTTGACCTTACAGTTTATACCGCCTTGCAGTTGTTTGATCTTCTTGAAAAACAAGATGCAGGAGCGGCAAAAAATGGTGTGTGCCGATGAATTTTTTTTTCAGTGCTCAGCACAGTAACAAGCAGCGGGAGTTATTTCGAGCGGTGAAAATAGTGTGCGTTCTACAATTTCATGCAAGCCTGATTTGAAATTCATTTGCAGAAAATGTGTGAACGGCCATTTTTTATGGGTGAACGGTCATATTTAGCCCAATAGTCGCCTGAAAATAGCAACGAAATGCTTCCATGTCGTCGAATTTTATAGCCCTATCCGGTTAATTTTTTTTGTCTTTTTCATTTTGGGGCTTGTCTTTCCCTTTGTTCTTGTCTGAATCGTCGTCTTTTTCTTTGTTCCGAAAAGGGAAAATGGTCTTCAACAAACCTTTACGCTCCTTTTTTTCCGGATTGTCGTCTTTTGGCGAATTTTCACTGTCGCCTGCCCCCTCCTCGCCACCGGGCGTTTCACTCTCTCCGCTATCCGATCGTTTTTTACCATGCGTGTAAAGCCGGACAAGCGAGTCGCGGAGCAGCGAATCCGGGGTGTTAATCAGGTTATTGAACGAGTCAGGTTTGATACTGATCCAGGGGTGACAACCTAATGCGCCAAGCACTTCGGGTTTGGGATCAGGAAATTTTTGTTGCGCCAGTTGTCCGAGTTTTCGGTCGTTGGCCAGTTTGTGCCAGAACCATGCGACTATGGGCAGCGCCATCGCCGAACCCTGGCCCAGGTCCATACTGCGAAAACGAACAGCCGGACTTGGTGCACCTACCCAGGCGCCCGTAACAAGCACCGGATTAAATCCGATGAACCAGCCGTCGGAGTTGTTTTGCGTAGTGCCTGTCTTACCGGCAAAATCCATGGTCAGTCCGAACCCGCGCCGCAGACGCGACCCTGTACCGTAGTCAATAACATTTTGAAGCATTTCGGTCATCAAGCCAGCCTGATAAGGCGTCAGGGCTTCGACGTTAGGGCCGAGTTTGGGATTGAGCAGTAATTCGCGTTTGTAGTCGTACACCACTTCGCCATCACGATCAACCACTTTCAGCACCGTAATAGGCTCAGGCCTTTTGCCTTCGTTGGCAATGGTGCCATACACGCGCATCATGTCAAACAAGGCAACTTCGCAAGCGCCGAGACTGATGCCGTATTCACGCGGGAGTTTGGCCGTGACGCCCATTTTCTGGGCCAGATCAATGGTTTTCTGAATACCTACTTTTTCAATCAGTTGCGCTGCTACGACGTTGACAGATTTGGTGAGCGCGCCAGCCATGCTGTAATATCCGCCGTATCGTTCGTCGGAGTTGTGCGGCTCCCAGTCCACAATTTTTTTGACCTGGTTGGCGAAATACGTGCAGGGACGAATACTATCCTGCACCGCAGCAGAGTACACGATGGGTTTGAACGTCGAACCAACCTGCCGTTTGCTGAGAATATGGTCGAATTTGAAGTATTTGAAATTGGTGCCGCCCACCCAGGCCCTGACATAGCCATTGTGGTGATCCATGGCCATGAATCCGCAATTGAGCATCAGGAAATAATAGCGCACCGAGTCAATGGGGGTCATGGTAGTATCCACATCGCCGCCGCCGTTTTTCCAGCCAAAAATGGTCATCTTGACCGGCTGTTCAAAAGTTTTGCGCGCGTCTTCATCGCTCAATCCGGCATCTTTCATGTTTTCCCAGCGCTGGCTGCGGCGCACTTGATCTTCAATCCATTTATCATCGCCCCAGGGTTTCTCCTGTTTGTAATTTTTCCAGTGCTGGTTGAATTTTTTCTGCAACTCCGACATCTGTTTCTGAACAGCCTCTTCGGCGTATTGCTGCATACGCGAATTGATGGTGGTGTAAATTTTCAGTCCGTCGGTGTACAGGTTATAATTGGAGCCATCCTCTTTCTTCATATTTTCCAGGATGTCAGGCATCACTGAAGTCCGAAGGTATTCCCTGAAGTATGTGCCCAGACCGTCGTTGTTGCTATCTACATTATATCGTTTGGCGCCGACGGGTTTCTGGCTGAGTGTTTCGTATTCGGCTTCGGTCAGGTCGCCGTTTTTCACCATTTGACGCAACACGATATTGCGGCGTTTTTTGGCATTTTCAGGATTTCTTACCGGATTATAAAGTGTCGTGCCTTTGAGCATACCGACCAGCGTGGCGGCTTGATCTACATTCAGGTCTTTGGGTTTTCTATTGAAATATTGTCGTGCGGCCACGTTGATGCCGAATGCGTCGCCGCCAAAAGGCACTGTATTGAGGTAAAGATTAAGCAGTTGCTGTTTGTCGTAAATCTGCTCCAGGCGTATGGAAATAAAATTTTCCTTGATCTTGTTAATGAGCAGGCTCACACCCGGAATATGGTAATTGCGACGCGGATAGAGGTTTTTGGCTAATTGCTGGCTGAGGGTAGAACCGCCGCCGAGGTTTTCAGTACGGGTGGCCACGCCTTTGACCACACGCAGCCAACTCATGAAGTCAATACCACTGTGTTCGAGAAAACGACGGTCTTCGGTAGCGATCAGGGCATTGACAATGTACGGCGATACATTGTCCAGAGAAATGGACGTACGGTTTTCAATGAAAAACTTACCGATCAAAACCGAGTCCTGTGTATAAATTTCAGTGGAGTTGGCGGTTTCGATATTGCGCAATTCATCGTTCGAGGGCAGGCCGCCAAACAGGCCAACCCACACGCTCAGCACCAGAAATAATAAAAAATTAAAGCCCCAGCGGAAAAAAGTGCCCATCCAGCCCAGAACAAAACCTGAGCGCGGGTTACGTGCTTTGAATGCAGCCCAGCGGTCGCGAACGGGCGCAGTAAACTGACGCCACCAGTTGGTTAACGGCGCAAACAATTGCCTGACGGGCGCTGTAATCGTGGCCCAAAGGTTCCGGATCGGAGCCAGCATTTGCCCTAACCAACGCCATAAATCCACTAATTTTTCAAGAAATGACCTTGAGTGTTCGCTCATATTTGATTATCAAAACCGATGAAGAGGGGCGAAGGTAGCCAGTAAACTGTTTTTTTTATATGTCTGCAACAGCAAATTGAACCGCTGCAAGGCAGCAAGGTATTTTTTTTATTCGTCATCATCACGATAGTTATAGACCCTGCCGGGCTTTGCTACCTTTGTGGCGCTGCTGGATGCGACATCACCAACCGCCGGCACAAACTTGTTACATGCAAAAAATAGACGTCATACTCGGCCTGCAATGGGGCGATGAAGGAAAAGGTAAAATAGTAGACTATTTAGCCGAACAATATGACATCGTCGCCCGCTTTCAAGGCGGCCCCAATGCCGGACACACCCTCAAATTTGACGGCAAAAAATATGTGCTGCACACGATTCCTTCGGGCATTTTCCGTTCGGGGCTGATCAACGTCATTGGTAATGGCGTCGTGCTGGACCCGGTTGTTTTCCAACGCGAATTACAATCGCTTCGCGAAAGCGGTTTCGAGTTTGAAGATCGCCTGCTCCTTTCCAGAAAAGCGCACCTGATCATTCCTACGCACCGATTGCTCGACGCCGCCAGTGAAGCAGCCAAAGGCAAAGCCAAAATCGGTTCTACACTGAAGGGTATCGGCCCGACGTATATGGATAAAACAGGGCGTAACGGACTTCGGCTGGGCGACATCCTTGCGCCGAATTTCAAGGACTTGTACCATGCCCTGAAAACCAAACACCTGGAATTGCTGAAAATTTACCCGGCCATCGAATTCGATCTCGATGCCGCCGAAAAGGCATGGTTTGAAAGCCTCGACAGCCTTCGCCAACTGACCTTTGTGGATAGTGAATACTACATCAACGACGCCTTGAACAAGGGCAAAAAAATACTGGCCGAGGGCGCTCAGGGCAGTATGCTTGATGTGGATTTCGGCACCTACCCTTTCGTCACGAGCAGTAACACCATTACGGCGGGCGTTTGTACAGGTCTGGGCGTAGCGCCTCAGCGCATCGGCCGCGTGATCGGTATTACCAAAGCCTATTGCACCCGCGTAGGCGGCGGGCCATTCCCCAGCGAACAAGACAACAACATTGGCGAGCGCTTGCGCGAAGAAGGACAGGAATTCGGCTCAACCACAGGCCGTGCGCGCCGTTGCGGCTGGATTGACCTGCCGCAATTGAAATACACCATATTATTAAATGGCGTCACAGAACTGTGCATGACCAAAATTGATGTGCTGAATATTTTTGAGGAAATTCAGGCAGCAACGCACTATCAATATGACGGTCAGACAACCGACCGACTGCCGTTTGATATGTGCCAGACCGACGTGCACCCGATATTGAAATCTTTTAAAGGATGGCATTCCAGCCTGGCCGACGTGCGCAAAAGGGCAGATTTGCCGCAGGCAGCACAACAATTTATCCTCGAACTGGAAAAAGAACTCGGCGTACCGTTTTCTATGATTTCCACAGGCCCCGAACGCGAAAAACTCTTAGTTGACTAAGATCTTGATGGTCGGTTCGATATTAATCATTCATCATTCATCATTCATCATTATCCAAAGTGATTTTTTCGGACAAGAAAATACTGGAATCCATCGCCGCCAGGCAAATCGTCATTGAACCATTTGTTCGCGAATGCCTGGGTACCAATTCATACGACGTGCATCTGGGGCGCTACCTGGCGGTTTATACTGACCGCGTATTGGATGCCCGCAAACACAATACCATTGAAGTGTTTGAAATCGGCCCCGAAGGTTTCGTGCTGCAACCCGGCACCTTGTACCTCGGCGTGACGGAAGAATACACTGAAACACACAATGCCGTGCCTTTCCTGGAAGGCAAAAGCAGTATCGGCCGACTCGGTATTGACATCCATGCTACGGCAGGCAAAGGCGATGTCGGCTTCAGCAATACCTGGACGCTCGAAATTTCCTGCGTTCAGCCAGTCAGGGTGTATCACAATATGCCGATTGGACAGTTGATCTATTTTGCTGTCGAAGGCGATATTGAAAATTATTACAACAAAAAACAGAATGCCAAATACAATCAGCGCACCGACAAGCCCGTCGAGAGCATGATGTGGAAAAATAAATGGTAGGCAACTTGAAACATCTGGCATGGTTTGCCGGACTCGCAGCCCTGTTCCTGCTGGGCGACAGGCTGGTATCCATCAATCTGTCAAAAACCGCCGCTGAAAGCGGTTTCAGGTACTCGCGACTGTACGACAATCGTGCGCAGGCTGATGTTTTATTGCTTGGAAACTCGCGCGGCCTCCCCTTTTACCAACCTTATATTGAGCAAATTACCGGACTGAAAACGTTCAATTTCAGTTATAACGGGCTACCCATCGAAGTCGGTCAGGTGCTGGTGGAGGATTACCTGGATCGCTATCCGCTGCCTAAAATTCTGGTGATTGACATTACCCTGCTCGATCGCGATAATGACGAATTGTTGTCCGGCTTTCTGACCTGGGCTGACCGTTCGGCTCGACTGGATGCGCTGATTGCGCGTAAATTGCCGAAGGTGTGGTATGGTAGCCGCCTGACACATTTGTTGCGCTACAACAATGAACTGTTTCACCGCGCAATTTTTTACAAAAACAAAACCGACGAGGACTGGCTGTTAGACAGGGTCATCAACGACCAGTTGGTGGCGGATTTGTCGAAAAACCAGTACGACATCCGTTTCCCTCAGGAATGGGTAGTGCACCTGCAACAAACCGTCGCCTATGCCCGCGCCAAGGGTTGCCGGGTCGAACTGGTGATCGGCCCGTATTTTCCGGGTTTCAGGGTATTGGGACTTGACGACCTGA
>JADZBJ010000051.1 GCA_020852155.1 Saprospiraceae bacterium
CAGCCGCGCCAAAAATGAGCGTTCAGGAACGCCTCGAAAAAGCGCGCGCCGCCCGACTGGCTAACCGCACAGCGAAGGCCACTCCGGCACCCGCAGAAGCGCCAGCGCCTAAAAAACGCGGCAGAAAACCCGCTGAAAAGCCTGCTCAGGCAACTGAACAAACATCCGCCCCTGCTAAAAAAGGCAAAAAAGCAGCCGCCGCGCCAGTCGTAGAGGCTCCAGCACCTAAAAAACGCGGCAGAAAACCCGCTGAAAAATCAGCGCCAGTAGCTGTAGAAAAGCCTAAACGCACACGCCAATCCAGCACCGAAGCCGTCGCCGCTCCGGTCGTAGAGGCTCCAGCACCTAAAAAACGCGGTAGAAAACCGGCTGAAAAGCCTGCTCAGGCAACTGAACAAACATCTGCACCAGCTAAAAAAGGCAAAAAAGCAGCCGCTGAAAAGCCCAAGCGCCAATTATCGCCTGAACACAAAGCAAAACTGCTGGCAGCACAGGAAGCGGCCAGAGCAGCAAAAGCATCAGGTACCTTTGTAAAAAAAGCGCCCAAGGCTCCGGCCACCAACCCGGATGGCACGCCGAAGAAAAGAGGACTTAGTCCAGAGCGAATGGCCGAAATCAGGGCAATGAGAAAGAAAAAGGAAGACTGATCCAGCCACAATAAGAGCCATTCCGACAAGGAATGGCTCTTGTTTTTCGTGCCAGGATTTTGAACAAACCCCATCTGTCAGCGATTACCCGTTATAAAAACCCGAACACCACTTATTACCACTCAAATTCCGGAACTTCTTTGTTCAGCCATGAGTAAATGGGCCTCCAAATTAAAGATCATATCCGACATCACGCATTCAGATCATGACTTGCTGGCAGAACGCAAACAGCGGTTGTCGTTTAGTTTGCAGTTGTTGTACGCCTTTGTTTATCCGTTCAGCACGGGTATTGTTATCTATGCCGGATTGATGACGTATTCCGTCGTTCTGACCAATATTACCGGACTATTACCACAAATCGCCAGAGACCTTTATGAAGGAAAACTGCATACGGCTGCTTCGATTTTTGCGTGGTTGTTTGCGTTCTTTCTGGGCGGTTTTTTCGCAGGCTTTTGTGTCGAACGGGAAAAACTCAAGAAACAGCGTTACCTGCATCTTTTACCCCTGATGGTTGTGGCGGGCATTTTCAGTTTCGTGGCGGCACAGGGTGCGCAAACGGAATCGGCATATCCGCTGGTATTTCCGATACTGATTTTATTTTCGGTAGGCATTCAGAATGCTATGGTCAGCCTGACGACTAGCTCGCTCATCAAAGCCAGCCAGATGACCGGAGTAGTCAATGAATTAGGTGTGGATATTGCGGAAATTTTTCACTCAGAGGGCGAACAGCGCAAAATCATCCAGCGAGAAGCATGGTTACGCCTGACTGTCATGAGCAGTTTCCTGATGGGCGCGATGTTTAGTGTGGCCTTTTTCCCGGCCTGGAACACAGGGATTTTTTATGTGCCATCCGCTATTCTGATTGGCATTATGGTTCACGACGTCGTCCGTTTTTAATGTTGGTTATTTGGTTATTTGTTGAACTGGTTATTTGTGGCTCCTCGGGTGAGCAAACAAATAACCAATTCAACAATATCTAAGGCACTTATCTTTTTTTAGGCCGCCCCAGTACAAATGAAATGGTTGTGCCGCCGTAGTAATACCAGTCATTACTTTCGGGATTACCATTCACTTTTACGCCATCGAGATCGTCAGAGAAAACTGGACGCCAACCGCCTTCCACACCGATAATCAAGCGATCGAAAACATCAAAACGCAAGCCGACACCCATTGGCGCAAGCATGAATAATGTTTTCAGTCCGTCTTCGGGCAAGGGAACTTTCAGGATTTCAGTGCGCATATCAGCCGGGCCATACTATTCGGCTTCTGCGCGGGCGAAGGTTGTTCCGACACCTGCGTAAATGTATGGATACATGAAAAAGCGGTGAATGCCGGTATTTGAAAAGCGATCGCGATTCCAGAGGTGCCACTCGCCCACCAAACCCAATTCAACGATGTTGGTGCCAAACCGGAAATAGCGTTTGTTCAAAGAAGGAGAGCGCCCATCGTCGCCGGAAATAGCGCCGGAATAAACATGACCTTTTATTGATACGTGCCGATTGAACATATAGCGCATATAAGCGCCATAGCCTGGATGCGTCGCCTTCAGATCAATGATTTTTTCTGTTAAATCTCCTGAGTAATTGGTCACACCAAACAAAAAACCCGCTTCCAGGTAGCTGCCTTTTTGGGCCGACAGGTTGTTTGAAGACATCATTATGGTCAGGCCGAGGCTTAGTAAGAAATACTTCATGTTGTGAAATGAAAAGATTAAATGGGCCATGAAATCAGCCCCTGATGACAAAATAAATCAGTTTTACGATTTTATATCCGGATTTAAGAGGTTGTTTAACATTCTCTCACTGGCTCAAAAAGGCATCTTTTTGAATCCAGCAGGGAAATTTAAACAACCTCTTAGTGTGCCGAAAATTACAGCCAAATTTGTGCAGGAAAAAGTCAACCGGATGTTCGATGTTGATCGGTATATCAATTCTCGAACTCAGGGCGGTGCAAAATTCACAAAAAATACGGTTAAGAGGGAGAATATTGGTTAACCTTAACCAAACATTGCCATACTTGGCGCTTATGCGTTTAAACCTGTTAGTTTTGCGCCGTCCAATCCATAAACGTTATGGCACTCGATCAATTACATGAACAGGAACGACTCAAGCAAGAACGCGGAGAAATGACCTTTTTTGAGCACCTCAGCGAGTTGCGTGGTCACATACTTCGTTCAGCATTTGCAATAATGGTTGTCGGGATTGTGGCTTTTATTTACAGTGATTTCATCTTCAAGACGGTCATTTTCGGCCCTCGGGAGGCTACATTTCCGACCTATCGGATTTTGTGCGACCTGTCGCATCATCTGGGCTGGGGTGAGGCCATGTGTTTCACACCGCCTAAATTCACCGTGATTACCCGCCAGTTGGGCGAGGTATTGATGCAGTCGCTGTATGTTTCATTCTGGCTGGGCGTTATTGGCGCGTTTCCTTATATATTTTGGGAAATATGGCGATTTATCAGACCGGGCTTGCACGACACCGAGCAAAAGGTTGTCAAAGGCGTCGTCGCTATTTGTTCTTTCTTATTCATAACCGGCGTTTTGTTCGGTTATTTTGTCATCGCGCCTTTTTCCATCAGTTTTCTGGCTGGTTATACTTTCGAGGGGCTTGAAGTTTCGCCCACACTCGATTCGTATGTAACCTACATGACGATGTTTACGTTGCCAACAGGGTTGATCTTTGAAATGCCCATCGTGGCCTATTTTATGGCGCGTATTGGCATTTTGGGCGCTGATTTTCTACGGACATTCCGCCGCCATGCCATTGTAGTGATTCTGATTATTGCCGCCATCATCACGCCGCCCGATGTAGTATCGCAAACGTTGGTGGCGATTCCGCTGTACGTCTTGTACGAAATCAGTATTATCGTCGTTCGAAGGGTACAGATCAATAGAGAAAAATCACTGGCGCTGGAAGAGCGAAAAAGCCGCGAATTGATTCGACACCCCGACGAAGATTGATATTCCAGGCAATACAACTTTACACTGCCGGTTTACGTCATGCTGCCATGAATTATTTCCCCTTGGCTATTGCCTGTTTATTGTACTCCATTCCCCTCGCGGGACAGGACAATCGTCCGTTTTATGATGTAGTCTTAGACGATGACATTTGTGCCGTCAGGTTAAAACTGACGGGTCTTCCTGTTTCATTACCCGTAGCGGATGTCAATGCGGCCAATGGCACGCTGATGCTCGAATTTGACCACCTCGGCGACGCTATCATGGATTACGAATACACCATCGTCCATTGTAACAGCGACTGGATGCCTTCTCAACTCGACCCGACAGAATACATCAATGGTTATCCCGAAGATCGCATCACGCAATTCGAGCCGTCGTTCAATACACTTCAGCAATATACGCACTACAAATTGTCATTGCCTAATGCCAATTTCAGATGGACGCAATCCGGAAATTATATCCTGAAAGTCTGGGACAGCGCCAATAACGACCAATTGGTTTTTACCCGGCGTTTTATGGTGGTAGAACCTGCTCCGTGGCGTATTCAAACAGAATTTGTGAGAACGGCGCGTGTCAATAAATCTGATACGCACCACGAACTGGACATTAAAGTCACACCTAAAAATGTTCGGATTTCCAACCCGCAAAACGAGGTTAAAACCTTCATCCTGCAAAACGGCCGCTGGGATTCGGCTATTGGCCCTTTAGGCCCGTTCATTACACGAGGCGACGATCTGATTTATGATTATCAGGATGTGATTGTATTTCCCGCAGGAAAAGAATTCAGGTTTTTCGACATGCGCACTTTTGATATACGCGGCGAAGGCATTCGAATCATTGATCGGAAAGACGGCTACTACGAAGTAACCCTCCAACGCGACATTTCGCGCCTGAATCGCCCCAATATCTCGCGTAATGACGCTGACGGCGCTTATGTTATCGCCAACAACAACGCCAATCAAACAATGCTGCAATGTGATTATGCCGAGGTATTGTTCTCTTTGTCGCGCAATTTGCCCTTTGACGATGCTGATGTTTATGTCATCGGAGAATTGACCGACTGGCAACTAAAGCCGGAGTTTAAAATGAAATACAATGAAGAGACTCAGGCCTATTTCTGCACGCCTTACCTGAAACAAGGTTATTACAATTATCAATACGTACTGGTAGATCGCCGAACAGGCAAACCCGACAGTGAAGAACTGGAAGGCGACTGGTATGAAACTGAAAATAGCTACACTGTTTTAACTTACTTCCGACCATTTGGCGCTCGTTTCGACAAATTGATGGCAGCCAGTACTGTTAAGTCAACATTGGGCAGATGAGTAAACCGACTATAACCATGCTGCGTATTTCCTTTTGCCTGTTCATAGCATTGCTTTGGGGCTTTGGCGCATCTGCCCAGACCCTCTCCGGCGTCAGTACGCGCTGGAGCGACTCATTCGTCGAGTGGGAGGTATTCGCCTGGCCCGAAACCACCGGCGATGAAGAAAATCAGGAAAAACCGGATGAAGAAAAAGTCGGTGAATTCAAACAGCGCTGGGGCGCCCTGCGCGACGACTGGTCGGAATGGGATTATGAACTTTTCGGCGAGCGCGGAACCATTCGCGTTAAATGGAAAGACGACCCTACACACTGGGAATTGCGCAGCGAAACCGGACAAGTCATCACCATGCGCACTACCTGGGGCAAGAACCTGAACGACTGGCGTGTCACAGACAATGATTTCGCCCTGTCGCTGCAGTGCCGCTGGACCAATCAACTCGACGACTGGCAAGTGGACGACCGCAATCGCGGAACATTTCAAATGCGTACTTTGCGGCGCGGCGATCCGCGTGATTGGGACATTGACGACCGCCTTTCGGAAGAAGTATCGCTGCCCATGAAAACCGCGCTGATATTTTTGGTGTTCTTTCACAGCTCGCCACGTATGTGACGCCAACCTTCGAACTTATACCCTGATTTACAAGGATTTACAAACGCGAATCGTTTAAAACCACTTTGGGTTGACTATATTATAATATGGAATTTACAGAACAAGACATCCTCAACCTCCAACGCAAAGCGACTCGTTACAACGAAGTCCTGAACAATACCCAACAATACCGCGCACTCTGGCAAAATACGCTGAAAGCGCAAATTGTCAGCAGCCTTGGCCTGTTGATTGAAAAAACGCAATTACCGGCCGTTATTGAAGAACGCGCCGACATCACCAACCTCGAAGCCATTGTCGTCAACCTCGGCGCTGGCAACAGCGGGCTGGCCGAACCCGTAGGCAGCGGCCTTCGCCGTGATCTGGTGAAAAATAATGGCTCACTGGTGTATCAGCAATTGTTCAACGGCAAGGTGCTGGTGCTTATCAACTACCCTTTTATTGAAAAATACGGCCAGCCAC
>JADZBJ010000052.1 GCA_020852155.1 Saprospiraceae bacterium
TTCTGGCATTGACCACCAAAAGCGACGCTACGGGCCTAGATCCGAAAATTGACCCATCCTTCATCGGGCGTGCGGATGTCAACATCTACCTGGCGTTTTCAAAGGATATTTTGCTGCAACATTACGTCCTGCCCGCGCTGCCCGGCGCTCTGCAAGCGGCCATTCAGGTGGCAGCCAGCAACCAAATGAATCCTTCGACGCCTGGCGTAGTGAATGCTGCCTCGTTTCAATATGACGCCAATAACCACGTGATTAACGGCGCAAAAATTGACTTGTTCGAACTGAAAAGTTTCGCGATTACCATGCCGTCGTCCATGACGCAATTAGACACGTTGAGCATTGCCGTACAAGACGACCACCTGCTCACGACGATGAAGGGCGAATACATAAATTTCCCGGCGCTGGTGGATTATAATGCCGAATTTCATACACCATTGACTTACTCGGCGGCTTCAAAATCGTTTGTCACACAGCCCGACCCTTCGCCCGTTCAGGGCATAACGGCCAATAGTTCCTTGCTTGACCCAAGCGCCGAAATTATTCAGGATGGCGTAAAAGACCTGGTGGGTATTTTCTTCAACAGTTTCGTGACGGCTTTCAACCTGAATATGCAGTTTCAAA
Organism: Saprospiraceae bacterium; assembly: GCA_020852155.1. Taxonomy (GTDB): domain Bacteria; phylum Bacteroidota; class Bacteroidia; order Chitinophagales; family Saprospiraceae; genus M3007. The sequence continues at coordinate 622 of JADZBJ010000052.1, forward strand.
TACCCGTACAATGGAGTGGGGTAGGCGACCAGTTTCAAATGGTTCAGGCCGGGCTAAGTGGTAATGTCTATCTGTTGGGCAAATCCTGATCCAGCGACTTGATTTTCCTGTAATCAAATCCAGTAAATCCTACAATCCTGTAAATCCTGGTCTAAACAATCAACAATCATCTTATCATTATGGCAGATCCAACACCTCCTCCTTGCACTATTGTAGACACCTTTGGCTGGGACACCGCTTACGCGCTGCGCTTTCCAACCGTCAACGCTTCAATTGTCAACAAGGGCAGTTCACCCACCACTTTTTCAAAGACCGTCACCGACGACGACGGCACAACGACCATCAACGGTAATTTTTCACCGTGGCAACTCACCACGGGCGGCAGTTCGATTAACCTGTTCATGAATTTGCCGATTCCAACAGGCACGTTCACGTTCCTGAATAGCACTGACAACCTGACCAACCTGGTTGCCACAGCGCAAATCAACCTCATGTGGCTCTCCACCGGGAATGTTCAGAACCTGACGCCCAGCAACAATGTGGACAGTATTTTCATTTCGAATATTGATTACGGCAACAGTTCGATCACATCGCCACGTCAGGCCATTTTTCGGAATATGCTGGAAGCCTGGCTGAAGGAAAATGTCGGCTTGTTTCAACACACATTTGCCCAGTTGACGATTGACGAGGCTGGCGACCAGGGCGCATTTGCCTGGTTAAAACCTACCGGAAATCCGTCGTATGCCGTAGCCGACGCCGGTGCGGGGAACGACATTACCCAGAGCGTTTTTGGGGTATTGTGCATGACCGAAGGCCGCGCAGCGCCGGGCAGCAACATGATTTCAACAGACGCCATTCCTTCGGGTGTCAATTCGGGCCTCCTGATTCATCCGCGCCGTGTCATGGAGAAAATGTTCCTGCCGGGTATGCCCATTTTGTTTCAAAATGCCACGGCGAGCAGTTTTGCCGTCAGTACCGATGGTAAAAAAATCACCAATACAGCCGATTTGAATTTCCCGCAACAAGACGTTGGCGGCGGTAAAATGGTCAATCCGGTCGTGGCCGCAGGCAATTTCAACCTCAGTTTTGAAGGTTGCGAGGTACTGCTGCAGGTGGATCAAATGACGTTTGAATGGAGTTCGGGTATCAATGTCAGCGTTAATCATAAAACCTATGCAGCCATTGGCATAACGGATAAAGGGCAATTCAATATCACTGTTCGGCGCGGTTCATCCAATGCGACGGTCGAAAGCAGCGATGGCATGTTGATCGGCGAGATTGTGGGCGCGATTGCCGGAGCCATCATTGCCGGTTTGGCTGGCGGTTTCCTTGGCTCCACTGCCGAAGGCGGGGAAGTGGCCATGAATCCGTTCGCGCAGCAGGCGGCGATCAATGAAATCGAAATGCAGGCTCAGGGTGGCGTAGATGCATTGGGCGGCGCAGCAGATGGCGTTGTCCAGGCAGCAGCCAATCAGACAGGTGTTTTTGCCAGAATGTGGGCCACTACCTGGGTGCGCATCGTCGTATCGGCAGTAGCAGGCGGTATCATCGGCGCGATTCCGGCGACAATCATTGAAATCCTGAAAAAAGTAGCCCAAAACCAGGGTGCAGACCTGCCCGGCTGGAATGCTTTCGGCACACAGGCGCTCGCGCCCATTGCCTGGCCCAATACCACGCCCGAAGGCTTCAATGTCAAAACCGCCGAACTCGCCGGCGCGCTCCGCATTGGTGTTGATTATCAATAAATCATTCATCATCACCCAAAAGTTGTCATCCTGAACGAAGTGAAGGATCTGCTACCCACGAAGTGGAAATATTCACAACTGTTTGACCAGATCCTTCACTTCGTTCAGGATGACAAACGCAGGTAATTTGGTTATTTGTTGAAGGTTGAAAAGTTGTTAAAAGTTGAAGTGGTTATTTGGGAATAAAAACTTGTCATTCAACCATTTCAACTTTCAACAAATAACCAAATAACCAAAAAATTCATCATTCATCATTCATCATTCATCATTCATCATTAAAAATATGGCCAATCCTCCTACAACACCCAACGATCTGGTTTCGACCAATGGCTGGGATACCGTTTATGCCATCCGTTTTTCAGCGGTGAATAAGGCAATCGTGGCGCAGAAGTCGTCGCCAGCGAACTTCACCCAAAGCGCCACCGACCCGCTAATGGGCACGGTTACACTCAAGGGAAATTTCAGCGACTGGCAACTGACACTTGGCGGCGGCGATCAGAACGTTTTCATGAGCATTCCGATTCCAACCAGCGAATTGACGACCAGCCAGCATGACCTGAAATACACCAGTCCGATTATCGCGAAAATATTGCTCAACCTGAACTTCCTGAACGATCAGGACCAGCCCGACAGCGGCGACACGTCCAAACACAAAAGTTATCTGAAAGTCAATACCCAACCCAATCCGGGCGCGGGCATGGACAAGGCCGTTTCTGTCATCAATATTGACCCTGGCAGCAACTCTATGGGCATTGAAGAAACAGGGCTGTTTAGCGGATTGCTGGAAGCCTGGCTTAATGCAAATATCGGTGATTTCAATCATGTTTTTGGCATCCTGGACATGAATGACATAGCCGATCAGGACAAGTCGGGTTTTCAATGGCTGCTGCCCACCGACAAGCAATATGCCGTGGTGGATGTAGATGGCAACCTCGACAACAGTGTGTTTGCCATGATGTGCATGACGGGCAACAGGCCCGCGCCCGACGGCGCGCATCAGGTATCGCCTTTTGCCATTCCCGATGGCGCCAACTCCGGGTTTTTGATTGCGCCGGAGCGCCTTGTCAGCGAAATGCTGTATCCGGGCATTCCGTACATGTTCCTGGATTCATCCGTTGGCGATTTCAACATCACCAATGCCAACCTGTCTATTACGAACGTCAACGCCGTGCAATTTGCCCAGCAAACAACCGACGACGGCAAAACAATCCAGCCCTCGCTGGCCCCCAACGGATTTGTCCTGACCGTGGAAAACACGACGGTTAAAATGGAAATCCTCAACCTGACTTATGAATGGTCGCCCGGTATTTCAGTCAAAATTACGCATACCTCTTCTTCGTCATTGTCCATGACAACGGATCGGAAATTCAAGATGGATTTCATTTCTGGCACCAATGCCGGAAGTGTGGAATCCGCCGAATGGGTGGATATGGTGACCATGCTGGCCAATATTGTTGGCGCTGTGCTGGGCGCGGCCGTTGGCGGATTATTTGCCCCGGCTGAAGAAGCAGGCACAACGGCGGTCGAAAGTGGTCTCGAAGGCTCTTTTGATAGCCTGACGGTCACTGCCGAAGCCTCCGGGCCTTCTGATTTGACCAATATGACCGACGAAGAACTGGATGAAGCCATCGGTGATATGGAAACTGGCGACCCTGTAGGCGAAGCCAAGCAATGGTTTAAATCCTTCTTCGCCCGCAACTGGTGTAAAATGCTCGGCGCGATGTTTGGCGCAGCCATTGCAAACATACCGCTGTACCTGAAACTTTGGGCCAACGACCACAAATACGTACCAACACTGGACGAATTCGGCACAGAAGCCATGTCGTCTGTGACCTGGCCCAACCTGTCTAGCCAGGGCATTACACTGGTGAGCGGCCGTTTGTACGGTGCTTTCCAAATGGGCATCAACGTCAATTTTAATTCCTGAAAACATGGCTGAAACGACAACAGACACCTACCACTGGGATACCGTTTTTGCCCTGCGTGTAGCCGACGTCAACAATGCCATCGTGGCCGCCAACAGCACCCCGCCATCCTTTCAGGCTTCAACGCCGGAAGGATGGCAGGTGTCGGCCAATTTTGACCATTGGCGCATGACCACCGGCGGCGACGGCAATATGGTTAAATTCTCCATTCCGATCAAAAGCGGTTCGATGGTCAACGCCGATAAAACGCTGGATTTGAGTGGCATTTCCGCTATTGTGCTACTCGAATTGGCTTATTTTGACAGCACAACCCAGCAACCGACTTCGCCGAAAGATGGCACATTTCACGACCTGAAAGTCAATACACAGGCCAAAAATCCGGGCGACAAAGTGGCGACTGTGACAGATATTGATTTTGGACAAAACCCGACTTCGCTGACCGTCGAAGTGGTTTTTAAGCCCGCACTGGAAGGCTGGCTGAATCAAAACCTCGCCATTTTTGACCATGTTTTTGCTACGGTAAACCTGGGGCGCTATGTAGATCAGGGCAAATTTTCATGGGTAACGCCAACGGCTACCGACTATGCCTTTATGACCAATGATTCAGAAGCGGACAGTTTGTTGGGCGTGCTATGTATGACGGAAAATCGAAGCGCAGATGGCCTCATTCCGCAATTATCGGTGAATGCTATTCCGGATAATTCACCGTCCGGCTACCTGATTGCTAACGAACGTTACCTGTCCAAACTGTTGTTGCCCGCATTGCCGCATGTTTTCAACGGCCTTGAAGATGGCGATGTCGGACTTTCTTCTGATCAACAAAGCCTGATTTTATTGAACAAAGGCGCGAGATCAATTTCCATCTCTCCGGCTTGTGCTGATACGGGCGATCCGAAAACCGAAGCCTTGCGCCAACAGTTGCTGACACAAATGGGCGCTTCCAACGCGCCGCCTGCAACGACCGGTTGTACCGACACCTACACCAGCACACTCAATGACTTGCGCATCACGATTGAAGATACTTATGTTGAAATTTACAGCCTGACCTCTACGCCGCTGCTCATGGGTATCGTTTCTTTTTGTGAAACGACCCATCGCTATCAGATTGTAGAACAGCAAAAGTCAAACGGGAAACCGACCCTGAATTACATCACCGTTGGCGACCCTGTCATCAACCACTGGAACACGCACACCGACCCGACAGCAGAAATACTATTCAGCCTGATTGCGGCGCTCATCATTTCCGTGTTGGCGGCGGTCACCGGTGCTGCTAATACATTCGTCGGCGCTTTGTTGGTGGGTTTACTAATCGGAATAGCCGTGTCCATCCCGCAAATCATTGCCCTGATTGGCACTGACGATGCCCCGGAAATGGATTTGTTGGTGCTCAATGCCACGTCGCCGATTGTCTGGGCTGGCCAGGACAAGTTTAATTTACAATCGGCCACCCTGAATGGCTGCCTGCAAATGGGCGGGACTTTCATTCCCTCATCTTCCTGAATTATAGTCAACACAAAGTGGTTTTGAACAAGCCGTGTCTGTAAATCCTTGAAAATCAAGAAAATCAATCATGGAAATCTTAAAAATCACTGAAATCAGGGTATATTACTTCCTCACATCAACACTTTACACAATGAGATTACTACTGTTTTTATCCTTGACGATTATCCAGTCCGGCGCATTATTCGCGCAGGCCATGACCGTAGATGCCGCCAACCGCGTCGGCGTCAGAGAAACGGCCCCGGCATATACGCTGCATGTAAAACACGCAAACGGTACACCGGCAGGCGGTGGCGGCAATGGCATTGCCATTGAACACGATGCAGGGCCGCAGTGGGTCATTTACACGTCCAACACAGGCAATGAATTGCGATTTTACAGAAATGGCATTCAGGAGGTCGCGTTTGACGATGACGGCACCATCAACCTGCTATCAGATGCTCGCGCCAAAACGGACATTCAACCCCTGTCTGATGGCCAACTTGATTTGATGATGGCCATTTCACCCAAAACCTATCGCTACAAATCCAGCAGTTCAGGACGAACCTGCGCGGGTTTTCTGGCGCAAGACCTTGAAAAAGTGCTCCCCAATGTGGTCAAACATACCCTTTCTGACGACGACGGCCAGGAAACCTGGATGGTTTCGTACCTGTCCATGATTCCGCACATGGTGAAAGCCATGCAAGAGCAGCAAGACATTATTCAGCGTCAGGCCAGCGAGATTGAAAGGCTGAAACAGCAGCAGGAACAGATTTTACAAAGGCTTGAAAAATTAGAAAAACAATGAAAATTCTCTACTTTTTGCTGATAAATTGCCTGTTTAGCCTGCCTGCCATTGCACAATTGGTCATCAACAACGGCGCAACAGTTGCCGTCAACGGCGCGGCAACCATTCGGATGCTGGATGCCGGTTTTGAAAACAACGGAACATTCAATGCCGGAACAGGCACTGTGGAAATGGCGGGCAGTACGCCAGCCTCGACTACAGCCATCAGCGGCACGGGCAACACGACATTTTACAACCTGACGATCAATAAATCATCAGACGACGTACAACTCAATGCCGACATCAACCTGTCCAATGCATTGACTTTTACTGCCGGAAATTTGCTGCTGAATGGTTTTGATGTCACCCTCGGCAGCACAGCCGCCCTTTCAGGCGAATCAGAAACCCGCAGGGCCATCGGCACGACAGGCGGCGTTTTGCGAACAACCCGTACGCTAAATGCCCCGTCCGGCCTGAATCCGGGAAACCTGGGGTTGACCATCACCAGTTCGGCCAACCTCGGAAGCACCCTGATCGAGCGCGGGCATGAGCCGCAGTTTATCCAGTTTGAATCCGGTATGCAGCGTTATTTTAATGTTGTACCGACCAATAACGCCGGACTTAATGCGCAGTTGGTACTCTCTTACTTTGACGCTGAATTAAACGGATTGACGGAAAGCAACCTGCAATTGTTTCAAAACACATCGGGTACCTGGACGAATTTCGGCAAGGATGCGCAAAACACCACCGCCAATACGCTCAGCAAGAATGGTTTGTCGTCACTTGCCTTGCTCACACTCGCCCTATCCAGCGCATTGCCGCTTGAATGGATTTCCTGTACGGTTAAACCATTGCAACCGCTTCAAGCGTAATTGATATGGGTGGTAGAGCAGGAAATAAATGTTAAAGCCTACGACATCGAATACGCCACCGATGGCTTTCATTTTGAAAAAATCGGCGAAGTGCCTGTGCTAAATGCAGGTTCAAAGCCGCAAAACACCTATTCTTTTAACCACGATGCCGCCAGACCTGGCCTGAATTATTACCGCATACGGCAGACCGACCTGGATGGCAGTTCTTCTTTCAGTGTTGTCCGAAGTATTCAGTTTTCCGAAAAAGCCAACCTGACCCTGGCGCCCAATCCTGCCGACCAGACCTTGCGGCTGCATTATCCAGATGACGATACCGAACCTACGGATATTCGGCTGTATGATGTTTGCGGGCGCATGATATTTCAGGAAGAACGAATGCCGGGCTTGTCCGAATTATCCATACCTGTCGGCGATTTTCCCGATGGCGTTTATTGGATTCAACTAACCTGTGCTGGCCGTTTGATTCACGCAGAAAACATTGTTATTGCGCATTCGAAATAGTTGCCAATCCAGTATTTGGGACACCCTTGGCCGCAGGTAACCCGCTTTTATCGAAAAAAGACGCGTATAAACGCTGGTACTGCAAAAATACCGCGCCTTTTTTTCAGATTTGCCGCAAGTTCAAACTTGTTCATAGATGAAAAATCACCTTCCATTTACGCTTTTTCTATTCGGTTTGCTCATTTCGGTCTCGCCGATTTTTGCACAAAATTCCAAACCGGCCATCACGACTGACGCATTGAAGTCAATCGGAATCAGAAACATCGGCCCGGGCGCTATGTCCGGACGTATCACAGCGATTGCCGTTGATCCGACGCATCCTGAAGTGATTTATGCCGGAGCGGCTTCCGGCGGTGTTTGGCGCAGCAAAAGTGCTGGCACAGCCTGGCAGCCCATTTTTGAAACAGCGCCGACACAAAGTATAGGCAGCATCGCCGTCAGCCCTCGAAACCCCGATGAAATTTGGGTGGGCACTGGCGAGGGCAACCCGCGCAATTCGCAAAATTTCGGATATGGCATCTTCAAAACCGTCAATGGCGGTAAGGACTGGATGTGCATGGGCCTGACCAACACACACACGATCCACCGTGTCATTTTGCACCGCGACAACCCGGATATCATCTTCGCAGCCTCGCAAGGCTCGACTTATGGCCCTACGGAAGATCGCGGCGTTTTTAAA
>JADZBJ010000053.1 GCA_020852155.1 Saprospiraceae bacterium
CACTTCGTTCAGGATGACAACTATTCTTAAGGTTTGTCATGCTGAACGCAGTGAAGCATCTGCTACCCACGAAGGGTAGTGTTTCACTACTGTTCGGCCAGATCCTTCACTTCGTTCAGGATGACAATCTTTATTTTTTTTAAATCATTGAAAATCAATTGCTTAAAATAATTTTTCAAAAAAAATTAGTACTGTCTGCTAAAAAAACGGGGTAGGGTGCTCGATAGGTCATGGGGCAACCCAATGACAATCAACATTCCATTATTCACCTTACACCTTTTCTAAAAATGAATAAGTCTTTGCTTTTCACCATCATCACACTCTTCTTTCTGACTACTGCTCAGGCACAATTAGTATTTAAGGCCGACGGCGGCATTAATCGTATGCGTTACGCCTTTTCTGACAATTTTCAGGATGCTTTCATTCAACAGTATGGCGCTACTTATGAGTCCAAGCGCCAAACCGGTTTTCAGGCTGGCCTGGGTGTCGGTTACAAATTCGGTCCGGTGGTGACCTTGTTTCTTGAAAGCGAGTTTGTACGTCAGGGTTCACGGGTCACGACCGAAGAGACTTACGATGTGACCGTGACTGAAAAAAACGGTTCGACGGCAACAGTGTTGGGCTTCCCGATCTGGACAGAAAAATACACAGCGATTCACGTTCCGCTTATGTTGCAGGTAAAGCCGTTTTCGGGTCGCTTTTCGCCCATTCTCAGCATTGGCCCATCGTTTAACATGAATATTAAAGGCAAGGGCGAAGCCGTCATCGAAACACAGACCAAAACCTATCCCAACGGCGATTATGAACTCAAATTTGGCAATGGGCGCACAGACGACTATCGCTCCTTCAATATGGCCATCAATCTCCGCCCTGGTCTGGCCTTCAATGTGGACGAAGACGGCATTATCAAACTCACCCTGGAGGCCAATTTCAGCCTCGGCCTGATGGATATGATGACCAGCGACCGCAAGGATTTTCTGGAAGCGGGTGGCATCGAAATGCTCGGTACGCAAAAGCAACGTGGCACCATGTTTAACCTCGGCGTACAATTCTGCCCTACCTGCGAATAAATCATGTATCAATGCATCAACTGCGGCGCTGTTCATACGGACGGCGCCGACCGGTGCCCGGCTTGCCGGATGCCCGGTTCGCTACAACCCATGCCCGGAGCGCCAGGTTTGATACATCGCCCCGCACAAGCGCCACCACGAAATGTTTGCCCAAACTGCGGCATTGAGGTGGGCGATGAAGATCGCTGCCCGATGTGTCATTTTCCGCTGCGCCCCTCCTTGCAGGGCACTGCTTTTACCCGACCTGAAATCCGCATCAAACAGTTGCGATTCGGGTAATCCTCAGCCATTTTACCCAGATTTAAGTGATTTTGAAGATTTACAGGATTGATTTTCCTGATTTTCAAGGATTTACAGACGCGAGTCATTCAAAATCACTGTGGGTTGACTTTAAACATCCTTAATTATGTCAAGACGAAGTATCAGTGTCTTCAATATGAGTTTCCTGGACCTCATTACGAATTACCTCGGCGCTACGACCATACTACTGCTGGTAGCCATGAAGTACTATCAGGAAACGCCCGGCCCCAGCATCAAGCACATGGTGGACGGCAACTATGACCCCTTACACAGCACCCTGATCGCCGATGTCAACACGCAAGTGGCCGGCGTCAAAGAAGGCGATTCCATTATGGTCGTCGTACGCTCGACGCAGGTGCAATACAAACCTGGTCAGCAAAATGGCGGTGGAGGGAATACACCACGCGACCCTTCTATATGCGGTATTTATCCTAAAATAATGGACATCCGCTGTGACAACAACGGCACCGCGAATGACCCTTCCGACGACCAATTCACGTTCGACCTTCAAGTGGAAAAGAACGGCCCTTGTCGCGGCAGCCGCTGGAAATCAGCCGACGGTCAATCGGGCCGATACAATGCGACGGTGCATTTTGGGCCCTTCCTGATTCGGGAAGGCAACCGCGAAATTCGGGTGAGCGACGACAGCGACCCTTCCGTACAAGCGAATATCACGGCTTATGCACCGCCACCTTGTTCCGGCAACGCTCCGGCGCCCGAACAATGCACGATTTACGCCGCTGCGCAAAACGTGACTTGCAATGGCCAGGGCAGCAAAAATGCGCAGGATGACACCTACACTTTCGAACTTTTAGTCACGAAAAATGGCCCTTGTGGTTCATCCTGGGCCGCGGCCGGAAAAACCGGACAGTACACGTCGCCTGTGCTTTTTGGCCCTTACAAAATCAGTCAGGGCGTTCAGAAAATCACGGTTACGGATGCGAAAAATTCGTCTATCTCGACGGTGGTGACGGTGAATCCTCCAGCGCCCTGTTCAAATGGCGGTGGAGGCGGCGACACGCAATGGCCACAACCGCCGGGGCAGGTGAATTTTTACATCAAATGGGGCGACACCAACCAAAAAGTGGACTTGTACGTGGAAAAAGGCGGCAACTGGGCTTATCACGAAAATCCGAACAGTCGCATCAATGGAATAGGTCAATGGAGCAGCCTGAAATCCACGATGTTCGATCGCACAGACGTGGAAACAGTGAAGCAAAACAAGCCTGTTCCGGGTGTTTATCGGGTGTACGCTTACTATAAAGGCGCGAAATCAGGCGCTGACAAACCTTCGGTCAATGTTGACTTTTATGCGCTGAGCAGCCTGAAACCGGAGGGTAACCGTAAATACTCGGTGTCTGTACCCAATACGGATAAAAGTCCGAAACGCGGCGGTGGTAAGTTGCTGGCTACGGTGACGGTGCTGGCGGATGGTTCGCTGCAAGTGACGGGGCCTTGATGGCTTGGCCTCAATATCAATAGTGCGTAGGGTTTGTCTCGATCCATGGGCTGATTTGTTACTTTTTTGAGCCCAAAAAAGTAACCAAAAAAGGCTCGGCTGTATAGAAATGCAACGACTTCGCCGCTGAAAAACTGCTAAAAACGACCTTTTAAAAAAAACTCGCCGGATGATGTGTTCGGGGGCAAGCCCCGAAACCACCCATTGGCTCGAACAGTTTTTTAAAAGGCCATTTTTGCCTGCGGCACGCATTTTTTCAGGTCGAAGTCGGCATTTCTATAAGGCCGGTTAACGTAGTGTAACGGTTTCAGGGAAATTGAGATGTCATTGCAACCCCTTCAACCCTTTCAACATTTTCAACATTCAACATTTAAAAACATCATGTCTAACATATTTTCTCAACAGCGGGCCTTGTTTTTGGCCATCAGTATTTTTTCTGCCATTGTTTTCTGGCTGGTTATGTCGCAAGTGGGCCATTTGGTCGAAGGCACATCCATGTATGCGGTGTTTCGGGTGTTTGGCGGCGACGGCGTCGGTTTTTTGAAAGTACTGGCTTATGCCTCGTTTATTTTTGGCTGGCTGGAATTGCGCGACAAACAGCGTGCTATTCATCGCGAAGAAGCGGGTTTTGCTTTCAACCTGCTGCCGCAGCAAGAGCAATTGGTTTTGAACGCCGAAGATGTTCAAAACATCAAACTGGAAGCCATTGCCCTCGAACGCAAAGGGTTTAACTACCTGATTCCCAGCCTGATCAAAAAAACGGCCACGCAATTCCGCAACGAAAACGACGTGAGCGAAACCATGCAAGCCCTGGAAAGCAACCTCCAGGCCAGCAAGGATGCCCGCGAAGGCGAACTGGAAACCGTGCGTTATATCATCCAGTCTATCCCGATGCTGGGCTTCATCGGCACGATCATCGAACTGACCAGTTCGCTGCGCTACATTGCCGAGAAAGACGGCCTGCGACTGACCCGCGAAGCCATGTCCAGCGCCTTCGACGCCACGCTGGTAGCCCTGGCATTGACTATCCTGCTCACCTACTTTTATCACCAGTATATTGGCAGCATGGACGTGTTTTTTGCCCGCGTCAGGGCGTATTTGATGGATAACCTGATTGCGCGGATTTACACGAGGTAGGTGGAGGGTTGCAATCGGTCATGCCGTAAATTGACGAGAATTCATACGATAGTTAAGGGTGTAATGCCCGCTGCGACGAATGTTGTAGCGGGTTTCCTTTTGGGGCGATTATTTGACATCGTGAATGTAAAAAATCGTAACTTTATGACGCAGGCGTATCCGTTGTAAAGTCTATTGAAGAATATGAAAAAATCAGCTATTACTCTCGCGTTCATTCTTGTTGTCCGAATGGCTTTTGCGCAGCATCTGGAATTAAAAACAGACTTGTTAATGCCCTTTTTCAAAACTGCATCTTTGGGTCTTGAAATGACGACTGACGATGATGCTACGAGTTATCAATGGGAAATGATATACAAGGGCGGTGTAGAAGGATATTCTGTATCAGTCCCCATACTTTGTATTGGTGATTGCTATCCTTTTGTTGAATTGCCTAACACGCTTGATATACTCGTCTTAATGCCATCTGTCCGGCATTACATTTCCTTTGACAAGCCCAAAAATGCGGGCTGGTTCATTGGCGCTTATTTAAGGAGTGACATATTGCTTTTCAGGAAAAAAATTCAAGCAGACATGATTTCTATAACGGGTTACAACAGGGGATTCAAGCCCGCCGGCAGTGATATGTTTCTTCGGAACGCTCTTGGTATTACGATGGGAAACAAGTGGGTGCTGAATGAAAATTTGTTCGTTGAAGTAGGTATCGGATTCGATTACGAACCTTATTTTCAAGATTTGGAATGGGAGGATTTCATGACTATTCCTTCCTGTAAAGTAAGCTACCGGGTGTATTGACAATATTCCCCGCAGATAGCGCAGATTTTTTGCGTAATCATCGGGGAAATTTTTTTTACCCAAAACTCAAAAGGAGAAATGCCGGGTTCTATTAGATATTATAAAAAATAACTTTGTCCTGATTTGTCCGGTACTTGTCCGAATTGTGAAAAATAATGTCCCGATGTTTGTGCTTAAATTCATTGATAATGAATTATTTGTATAAAAATCGAATTTTTCATGAATAAGAAATTACTGTCCCACCCGCCGTCCTATTTTGATCGCTACATTTCGCTGGTTCCCGATGTTGATCTCGACGAGGCATTTGAAAACAGCCTGTCTGATTTGCGGCAATTTGACTGGGCTGCCTGCGAACGCCTTGGCTTGAATGTTTACGCGCCGGGTAAATGGACGATCCCTGATATTTTACAACACCTGCTCGACTGGGAGCGCATTATGAGTTACCGCGCCCTGGGTTTTGCGCGGGGTGTTTTGCCAACTGCGCCGGGCCATGATGAAGATGAAATGGCCGTTGCCGCTGCCGGCCACCAGCGCCCGCTGCAAGATTTGATCCAGGAAATGTATGCGCTGCGAGCCAGCACCCGAATGCTTTTCAACAGCATGAACGAAGCGCAACTCCTCAAAACGGGCATTGCCTTCAATTCTGAAATTTCTGCCCTGGGCCTGGCCTACACCTTGCTTGGCCACCAGCGTCACCACCTGAATGTCATTCAGGAACGGTATTTCCCCATTTTATCCTAAACCTCAACCACCATGATGCAAGCATTGAAGTACCTGTTGCTCCTTGGTTTATCCATCGGAGCCCAAACCATCTATGGCCAAACCATCCATACCGCGACATTCCCGGACGCGAAAATTGACATACAGCACATACGACTTGAGCAAAGTGTTGACTGGGTAAATAAATCCTTGTCGGGCCGTGCAGATATTACCCTCAAACTGCTGGAAAGCGGTCGGAATATTTCACTGGACGCCGGTTTGCTTCAAATCAAAGCCATTAATAACCTTACCACGAAGCGGTCGCTTTCATCGGTGTATAATGGCGGCGACGAAGACAATGCCCTGCACATTAACCTGGATAACCATTATGCGGCGGGCGACACAATGACATTGGCCATCTGGTATTCGACCCATTGGGAAAATCAGTCGGACCCTGACAACCTGTGGGGCAGTTACGGCAAAGGCATCCGCTTTTTTCTGCCCACAACGACTGAACCCCGCAAGCGCCGCCAACTCTGGACAATGGGCGCTCCCGATGGCAATCGCTACTGGTTTCCAGGCAATACATCGCCCGACGACTTGCATACTTTTGAATTGTTGATGACCGTGGATACGCCATTGTCTGTTATTTCAAACGGCCGCTTATTGACCACGAAAACAAACGACAACGGTACCCGCACTTTTCACTGGAAATCGGATGCGCCCATGGCCAACCATCAGGCAGGTATGGTTGTGGGTGAATATCGGGATTATGTTCAACGGTCAGGCGACATCTTGTTGCACAGTTATGGCTATCCTGATGAGCGATCTGCGGTTGAAGCAACGACAGTCAGATTGCCCGACATGTTTCGATTTTTTTCTGAAAAAACGGGCGTTACATATCCATATCCAGCCTACGCACAGGTCACGATTCAGGATTTTCCCTGGGGCGGCGGAGATCATGCTTCATTTTCCGCAGTGTCAGAAAACATGATTGACGACTATGGCACGCATGCCGATTTCTTCTACCTGTGGGACGGCGTGGAGGCCAATGACCTGGCGGCACAATGGGTGTGCAACGCCGTATCGCCGCGCGACTGGCAGCATGCGTGGCTTTGCAAAGGACTGGCGACCTATTTTGACTGCCTGTATTCTGAATACAAAAATGGCCGCGATGAAATGCTGCTGTGGAATCGAAGTTTTCAACTCAATACCTACCTGAACGACTGGAACAGTCAGGTGCGCAGGCCCATCGTGCCTGAAAATGCAGAACAGTCCGCCGGTTTGATTCAAGATAATTACGCGTCGCTCCGTGCCGCATTGGTGTTTCATATGCTGCGCGAGCAACTCGGCGACGATGCATGGTGGAAGGTTATTCATCGCTATCTGTCTGAAAACCAATTCAAAACGGTGGAAACACGAGACTTCATCCGGGCCGTCGAAGCCGAAACGGGCGAGCCGATGTCATGGTTTTTTGATCAATGGGTGTATCAAACAGGGCATCCGGTTTTTGAGGTGAGCGATCAGTATGATGTGTCAAAAAAGACCTTGACTGTTCGCGTTTTACAAACCCAAAAGCCGTTAGACAGCCTGTCAGCAACCGTGAAATATTTCAGGGGAAAAGTAAAAATAGCCCTTGACGACCGCATTGAAACGGTCTGGATTGACGCAAAATCTGAAAATGTGTTTCATTTTTCCTGTAAAAAGGCGCCGCGTAAAGTTTGGTTTGACCATCAATCGGCCTGGATTGCGGAGGTGAATACGCAAAAAACCTTGAAAGGCTGGCTGGACATTTTTCAGGAAAGTCCCGACGTTATGGCCCGGCGCACAGCCATGCTGAAATTGCAGGCATTAGCGATGGATTCCGCGGCAACAACAGCGCAACAACGCGACAGCATTCTGGCGGCTTTTCGTCAGGTAATCAGCAGTAATGCGTACTGGCGGGTGCGATACAATGCCATGCAAACCTTGCAGCGGATGCTCGTGCCCAACCCGGCAACTCCAGCCAAACTGGATGAGCAGACACAACAAATGTTGCGCAATTGCGCAGCCAAAGAAGGCTCATGGATGCGTGCAGCGGCTCTGTCTATGCTTGGTGCAACGCGCCAACCCGCACTCGCCGGATTGTACAAATCATACCTTCGTGATTCCAGCGATCGCGTGGTGAATGTTGCGGCAATTGCCCTCGGCAAATCATCAAGTCCTGAGGCTTTCGAGGTATTGAAAGCACTTCCGGCGCGGCCCTCCTGGAAAAATCAGAGCCTCATCAGCGCCCTGAATGGCTTGAAGGAACTCAAAGACCCCCGTGGTGCGGACATTGCACTTCAGGCGCTGCAAGATGTCAACGGCATTCACTGGACGCTCGCCACCCCAGTTTGGGATTTTCGCCTGACCGCTGCCGAAACGCTGGCGGCTTTGGGAGAAGGAGACCGCGCATTTCCGATAATTTTTGAACGATTAAAGGCTGCTTATCAGGAAAAAGACCTCAACGACATTTTCAGCAACCTGCTGTTGATCAAAACCTTAAATGCCACAAATACCCAACAGGCATTCGACTGGCTGAAAACGCAATACAAAGACAACCCCAAAGCACTGGAGTATCTTGAAAAACTGGAAAAGCAATGAGTATTGATAGTTGGTTATTTGGTTATTTGTTGAATTAGAATTTTTTTTCAAATAACCAGTTCAACAAATAACCAAATCCCCAATTCCACAAATAACCAATTCCACAAATAACCAACAAAAAGAAACATCATGAAAGTCTTGTTCATCATATCGCCGCGAACGCATTTGCTGGATTTGGCCGGCCCGGATCAGGTGTTTCAGGAGGCCGTTTTTTACGGTGCGCCTTTTGACATTTCCTATGCTACATATACAGAAGGCGCGGGCAGTTCAGGTGGATTGAATTTTTGCTCTTTATCCCATTTTTCAAGTTTTAACCTGAAAAAAGGCGATTATGTATTGGTGCCGGGCATGGATCTGGACATACTGGCTCCGCATAAAAGGGCGATCATCCAGCCATTCTCTGATTGGCTGACGGCGCAATACCGAAAGGGCGTTAATGTTTGCTCCATTTGTACCGGCGCTTTTCTGCTGGCGCACAATCACCTGCTTGACGGCCGACCCTGTACGACGCACTGGAAATACGTCAAGCGATTACAAACGGAATACCCCGCAGTGAAAGTCATGGAAAATGTACTGTTCACCGACCGCGACGGCGTGTTGACCAGCGCCGGTATTGCTTCGGGTATTGACCTGGCTTTGTATGTCGTAGAAAAGGAGTTGGGCAGTTATATGGCCCACAAAGTGGCCCGTGAAATCGTCGTTTACATGCGTCGTGAAGGGCAATCCCGGCAACAGAGCGTTTTTCTGGAATACAGAAACCATATCCATGCCGGAATTCATGCTGTGCAGGATTGGTTGAGCGAACGCCTGCATGAAAAATCTTCGCTGGAACAACTGGCTCAGGTGGCGGCCATGAGTTCGAGGAACCTGACGCGCACTTTCAAAAAGGAAACCGGCATTACCCTGGGCGATTACATCGAACAATTGCGCCTGGAACGCATTGCCGAATTGATCAAAAATCCCGATTTTTCACGCAGGCAAATTGCGCAACAAGTCGGACTAACCAGCGAGCGACATTTGAACAGGCTGATTAGAAACAACGTAGAACCTTAGGCCAAGGGTAAAAGGTGGAATGTAGAAGGTTTTTTTGCTAATATACATGAATAAATGGCCCTCGGCCCTCAGCCTTCCTCCCTGTGCCAGAGTTTTTACAAAACAATTTAATAGCGTTTAATCCAGTGAAAAATGAGGCGTGACGCCCCGCTTTGAACTGCCGTATTGCTACCTTTGCAGGCCTTTTGACCATTTTTTGAAATGGCTCCGGGTTTGCAATGCGTTATCTTTTTGATTGTCAACAAGATAGGCTGATTCAAACACCGGGCAATACCTAAGCAAATCACCACCACGCCCAAGCTCATGCCTGGAAAAAAAACATCTGTGCTGACGGCCGCCTATCGTCAGGAAGTTCTGGAAGATTATCGTATTTGTTGCCTCAGCCGTGAGGCCAGCGTCATTGCCCGCAAGGAAGTGTTGAGTGGCAACGCCAATTTTGGTATCATCGGCGACGGTAAAGAAGTGGCCCAGGTGGCCATGTCAAAAGCCTGGCGAAAAGGCGATTTTCGCTCAGGTTATTACCGCGACCAGACCTTGATGATGGCGCTGGGATTGATGACCCTCGAACAGTTCTTCGCGCAGTTGTACGGCGATCCCTACAACGATGCTTTTTCCGGCGGCCGCCAGATGAACTGCCACTTTGCCACACCCTTCGTATCTCCCGACGGCGATTTTCTCGACCTGAAAAATCGCTACAATATTTCAGCAGACATCGCGCCAACCGGCGGCCAAATGGCCAGAGGACTCGGACTGGCCTTCGCCTCCAAAAAATTTCGCGAAAACCCCGCTATCTGCGGGCAACTTTCCGAATCCGGACATGAAGTAACCTTCGTAACCATCGGCGATGCTTCCACCTCCGAAGGCGCTTTTTGGGAAACCATCAACGCAGCGGGCGTGTTGCAAGTGCCCCTGGCGATCAGCGTCTGGGACGACGGTTACGGCATCAGCGTGCCCAAAAAGTACCAGACCACCAAGGAGAGCATTTCAGAAGTGCTGGAAGGTTTCAGGGCCGACTCTGAACGCGATACCAATGGCTTCCAAATTTACACCGGCAAAGCCTGGGATTATCCCGCTCTTTGCCAGATGTACCGCGACGCCGTGGATGACATGCGCATTACGCACCGTCCTGCCTTGTTCCACATTCAGGAAGTGACGCAGCAACTCGGCCACTCCACCTCCGGCGACCACCGCCGTTACAAAAGCCCTGAGCGCCTCGAATTTGAAGAAAAATTCGACTGCAACCGCCGCATGGCCGAGTGGATGATTGAAAATGGCATCGCGACAGAAACCGAACTGGAAGACATCCGCAAAGCAGCCAAAGCCGCAGCCACCGAGGCCGCTAAAAAAGCCTACAACGCCTATCACGATAAAGTCGCCGAAATACGGCAGTCACTGACGCAAATACTCAGTCAGGCGACCGGAAATGCCCAGTTGGACGCCTTGCGCCAACGCTTGCAGGAGTTGCGCAAGCCCTTACGTTCGGAACTCCTGAAAATCGCACGTCAGGCGCAGTTGTATATCACTGGGGCCAATTCAGCCCTGTCGGCCTTTATCC
>JADZBJ010000054.1 GCA_020852155.1 Saprospiraceae bacterium
GTCAGATTCGCCGATTTCGGCTTATTGGTGCAGCGTAAATTATAAAAAAACGCACGTTTTTCTGGATTTGAGCCAGTCCGACGATTTGCAACAGGCCCTGGCTTACATTGCCGATGCCGATGTCGTTATTTCCAATTTCAAACCGGCCTCAGCCCGGCGCATGGGCGTTGATTCAGAAACTTTGAGACGGAAACATCCGCGCCTGATTTTTGCGCAGATCAATTCCTTTGCCGACCCTGAAGATGAAAGCCCGGCGTTTGACATGGTCTTGCAAGCCGAAGCAGGGTATTTATATATGTGTGGCGAGCCTGACCGCCAACCCGTGCGTATGCCTGTTGCCTTCATTGATACCCTGGCAGCACATCAACTGAAAGAAGGTATTCTGATGGCCATGTTGCATCGCGAGCGAACGGGGCAGGGCGCTACGGTCACGACCTCTTTGATGGAATCAGCGCTGGCGTCGCTGGTTAATCAGGCCAGTAATTACCTGATGACGGGCCATGTTCCCCAACGCATGGGAACGCGCCATCCGAATATTGCTCCTTATGGCGATATGTTTGCCTGTGCTGACGACAATATGATTTTGCTGGCTGTGGGCACGGAGCGACAGTTTGTGCGGTTATGTCAGGCGTTAAACCTGGAGGATTTACTGCAAAACCCGGATTATCAAACCAACG
The DNA here is from genome assembly GCA_020852155.1 of Saprospiraceae bacterium. Lineage (GTDB taxonomy): Bacteria > Bacteroidota > Bacteroidia > Chitinophagales > Saprospiraceae > M3007. Next base: position 678 of record JADZBJ010000054.1, read on the forward strand.
CAGCGCGTGTTCTGCATCGGGAGGCGTTGGACAGGTTATTGGCAGCCGTTTTCAAAACCCGAAAATTAGATGACTGGATGAGTTTGCTCAAACCCGCCGGCGTTCCGGTGGCGCGCATTCGGAACATGGGCGCTGTGTTTGACCTGCCCGAAGCGCGCGCCATGATTCTGGAAGAACCACATGATTCCGGCGTGATAACCCGCCGTGTAAAAACCGTGGCTGTCCACATGGATTTTTCCTAAAAAATCAGGCGTAGTATATTTCCCGCAGATGCCGCTTCAAATCTGCGTTATCCACGTTTCCAATCTGCGAAAATCCGCGCTTCAATCCGCGTTTTTATCTGCGAAATCCGCGTTTCAATCCGCGAAAATCTGCGTTTCTATCCACGTTTCAATCCGCGAAAATCCGCGTTTCAATCCGCGTTTCAATCCGCGTTTTTATCTGCGTTATCCGCGTTACCCGCGTTTATCGCTTCCAGCGATTTCCACAAATTATCTTCCGGTAAATCGGCGGTGAATGTCATGCGCTCACGCGTGTGTGGATGTTCAAAACTTAAATGCCGCGCATGCAGGTGAATCGAACGATCCTGATTGTTTCGACGCGCACCGTATTTGACATCGCCTTTGATGGGGCAGCCAATGGCCGAAAGTTGTGCCCGAATCTGATGATGTTTGCCTGTCAGGAGTTCTATTTCCAGCAAATGATACCGATCGCCGGAAGCCAGTACGCGATAATTCAACTTTGCCTGTTCGGCGCCGGGGCTATCTGTCAGTGAGGCAAAACTGCGGTTCAGGCGACCGTTTTTCTGAATAAAATGCACCAATTCGCCCTGTGGAGTTTCAGGCAACGCCTCAACTACTGCCCAGTATGTTTTCTGAACACGCCCCTCGCGCCATTGGGCGCTGATGAGTTCCATGGCTTGCGGGTGCGTGGCCAGCAGCACCAGACCACTCACCGGCCTGTCGAGGCGGTGCGCCGGATGGTGTTTCAGTCGTCGGGTTTGGTTGGCCCATTCCAACAGGCTTTTATCGCCGGTTTTGTCGGGCTGTACGGGCCATGCTGCGGGTTTGTTGACCACCGTCAATTCGGCGTCCTGATATAAGATTACGGGTTTTATCATGGGCATTGTTGCGCCGTCGGGCGCGCCGGTTAGAAGCCGTCGAAATTGTTTTTTCGATAAGGCAATTTAAGGAAGCCCAGCGTGCCGGGTTTCACATTGATATTGAAAAGATAGGTGCCACGGTCGGGCTGCCAGCTGAGGTTGAGTTCCCAGCAGTGCAGGTCGCGTGAAATGCCGATGTCTGGATAAACAAGTCGTTTGCTGGGGAAATCGTAGGATATATTACCCAGGCGTAATGTCCATTTGGCATTCAGTTGCAGGTTGCCCGTGACGCCCAGACTATGGTTACTAATAATAAAGGTGTCGCGCGCTTCACCGACGCCGGTCGGAATCAGACGCCGCGCCACTTCAATGCGGTGTGTAACGCCCCAGGTATCAAACCAGTTGATGAGTTGGTCGCTTTTTTGATTATTCGCTGACGCTGCTTCGACTTGCTTACCCTTGAAAATGTCCCTGAGTTGATTGATGGTAAAATTGTTGTTCAGCGACATGTTGAAATTGGTCGTTCGCACCAGGCGACCTTTTTCTCGGATCATGAAACGATTGATCTGGCGACCTCTTTCATCGGCAATATAAGGGTCAAAAGTGACGCCCCATTGAATGTTGGTGATGCCTTTAAAGAATCGAAACAAGCCTCCTGTGCTCACCGTACTCCATTTCAGCGAGTCGGCGGTGATGCGATAACTCCCAGAAAAGCCGAGGTTGTCAAAAATGCGCACCTTTCTGGCTACGGAGTCGCGTCGCCCTTTGTACTTCATTTCCAGCAAATTACCGAGACTCCAATTGATGGCCATCTGGCGCGGTGAACTGGAAGGCCGTCCGTAAATATTGTTTTCGAAAATGCTATACGTGAGGGTATCGTTAAACTTTGGGCGTGTATCGGTCTGTACCTCCCGGAAATAATTATACCGGGATTTGGTAAAATCCGGCCCGAATCCTGTACTGATACTTGGCGTCATTTTGTGGCGAATGCCACGGAACCAGCCTTTTTTAAATTGCTTGGTAAAAAACAGCGTTGTATTGGCCGAAATGCCAGCGTTATATGTCCTGAATGCGTTGAAACCCCACACCCTGTACGTGGTGTCAATACCGAATTGCGATTTCGCGGTGTCAATTTCAGTCCCTACGACCTGGCCTGTTTCCGGGTCGGTGATATTGCGATACACCAACCTGTTTTCAGGCAAAAGTTCCTTGCGTGTGGAGTAGGGATACCAGTTTTCTTCGTAGTCGAGACTGGGCGAGATATTGACGTATTTGAGCACCTTGAGCGCTACGTTGGTACGTGCCGAGTGCTGAATACCCATACGTGCCGATTCCAGCGTGGCCCGTGTGAAAAGCGCCGTATCTGTTGTCGTCAGCGTATTTTGAAGTTTGGAGTTGTAGGAAAGGGCCAGTTTTTCATACCAGCGTTCTTTCCCGACCGGGTTTTTCCGTTTGAAAGGAAAAATCTGCTGCATCTGGAATGTCGCAGTAGGCAAGGTCACGTTCATTTGTCGTGTCTGCACGTTTTGGTCGTGCGCCAAACCTACCGTCAGGGAGTACGGCTTGCCCGGAAACGTTTGCGAATAGTTCATATTCGACCGGAGCTGGTTTTGGTATACACTCTGGAAGTCGTTTCGGTTACGGTTCTGGTTGCGGTTGGTTTCGATGTTCACCGAGCCGCTGAATTTTCGGGTAGGGTGGGCCTTGGAATCCTGGCTGTGCGTCCAGCGAATGCCAAACGACTTGTTTTTTTCGCGTTCAGCGTAACTGTTTTCAATAACGCGATTGTTGTAAGACAGGTTGAAATTGCCCTGATAATAGTATTTCCGGTTATAATTCAGGTCGCCGGTGATACCCACTGTTCCGCCGGTATATGCCCTGAACATTACCCGCGCATCCATGTACTGGTTAATGGGCTGGTACCAGCCAAAATTTTCGAGACCAAAACCTTCAGCCGAGCGGAAGTCAAAATCCTGGGGGATAATCAAGCCTGCCTTGCGCGTTTTGGTGATCGGGTAAAAGCCGAATGGCAAAA
>JADZBJ010000055.1 GCA_020852155.1 Saprospiraceae bacterium
ACGCATCAAAACCTGGAATATCTACGACCGTTGGGGTAATGCGATTTTTGCAGCCAAAGACTTCCTCCCGTCTGCTCAAGTTTACTGGGATGGAAATATCGGCAGCAAGAAAGGCCACGCTGCCGTGTATGTCTGGTACGCCGAAGTTGAATACATTGATGGCGAGACGAAATTCTTCAAAGGCGACACCGCTATTTTAAGGTAATGATACTGTGATGATACGGTAATGAGGCGGCATGATAATTGAATGACAACAGGCCACTCCGGGTTTATCCGCGAGTGGCCTGTTTGATTGATTCGAATGATTCGATTGATCCGATTAAATCCGATTGATCCGATTTTTCACCACTAAGGCACTGAGGAACACGAAGAAGCACTAAGGAAATCCGCGTTTTATCCGCGTTCCATCTACTTTACGACGGGCAATCGGACTTAATCGAATCAATCGGATCAATCGAATCAATCGGATCATTCTCAAATTTCTCCCGTTTCCACCATCACTTGCCTCAACATCTCATATTGTTGCTGGAGTAGTCGGCGGACTTCAAAAAGTTCGAATCGGTAGTTGAATTTGAAAAACTGATTCTCGTAGTGGTTCTCGCGCGTGGGCAGGACGCCCAGAAAATTGGCATGCCAACGAACACGCCCGCGACCTTCGAGTTCGCGAAGGGGTAATTCCAGAAATTCTTCTTTCGGGAAATAGTGGAAAATTCCTTTCATGCGCCGGATGATGCCCACAGCAATGCCGCGTTCCGGGCGACGGTTTTCCTGCCTGAATTCACTGATTTCAGCAAAGTAATGATCCATCTGGTCGTGATGCCGATGCGCGGCAATATGCGACCTGAAATCATACATTCGATAGCGATCAGGGTGCAGGGCAGCCAGTGTTTGAGCCGTATCGAGGGCGCTGAATCCGACCTTGGTGTGCTTGTCGGAAGCCTTACCTTCGTCGTTAATATCCACCCATGCCGTTTTAACCTCTTCTGTTAATTCCCGCCACACCAGATCCAGGTATTTCGGGTCGGGGTGCAGGCGGTAGTTGGCCAGTGTTTCACGCAGGATGGCAGCCAATGGCCCAACATTTTTTTCGCCCGGTTTTATGGCTTCGTACTGTTTCAGGATACGGCGCTGAAACAACTGTTCGGCGATTCGTTCCCGAACGCTCATTTCATCGTATCGCGTACTGGCTTCCAGGAACGATTTCAGTTCGCTGATAGCATCATATTCCAGCGCCAGACTATCAGCGTGCGTCACTAAGGGTACGTCGGGGTTATGGTGCATCCACAGCATCAGACCGTCGCCGGTTAGTTCGGCAATGGCCTGATCCAGGTAGTGTTGGCTGCGTTCGGGGTAGGCTTTCCAGGCAGTTTTCCAGCGTCGGAGGCAGTAGATAATCTGACGGCGCGCGCTCATGTCATCCGGGCGGCGAAAATCAGTGTAACTCAGTTCCTTTTGAATGGCTAAAAAAGCCTTTTCGGTATCGCGAACGTATTGCAACCAGGCGCTTTCCCGAATGTTCGGCATGACCTGCGCCAAGCCTTCCGTTCCGGCAATGTCTTTGACAATTTTTTCAACAATAGCGTGTGCGTTGAAATCGTAAGCCGCACAATCCGGGTGGTTGCGCAATTGTCCGTTAGCATCGAAGTCAAACCAGCGCAGGTTTTCATTGCCGGGCAAAGCGTGACTATCTGTCACCAAATCGGGCAACAGAAACGACAACGCCAGTCTGTAAAATGAGGCTGCCCGTCCGCGTACATCCTTTTCCGTGAAAATTTCAGCGCCCAGCAGGCAAGTCTGCACAAAGCGCAACACTGAAGCCCGTTCATCAGTGTAGGGCCGTTGGCGTCGCTGATCTTCTTCCAGTTGAGCCACCAATTTTTGGCGTTTAGCCAATAAAGCCAGCCACAGGTCTTCGCGCAGAATAGCCCTGTCCTTGACAATTTTTCCGGCCTGATCGGCTTCCATGCCCTGAATCATATCCACCAGTTCATGAATTTCACCCAAAAGGTCAAAATGGCCGTCGGGCGTGAAACGGAAATATTCACCAGCAACTTCCACTTTTTTCAGCCAGTGACATTTGCCGCCGCCACAACATTCGATAATAGCCGCTTCGAGTAATTCCTCCGAGGGGTGCACCAGACGGCAGACTTTCAGGGTATTCCCCAAAATGACACGCAACTCGCGGCGGGCGTCCGGTATGGCTTCGGCGTGTTTGCCAGTGTCCAAAACCGAATCATTCGGATATTGATGGTACAACCTGAGCGCCGCGTCGGAAAGTGCTTCGGATGCAATGGCCAGGTTGTGCGGCGCCGTTGTGCTGGTGCATTTGCCCGCCTGTTGGTATTCTCGGTATCGGCTGGCAAACAGCAGGACAAAATCAAGCGGACGCGCATTGCCGCGCACGGCCTCCTGCATGATGCGCATGGGCGTTTCCTTCTGCACATACGTGATGAGCAGCAGTTCGTACAATTGCGCTGACTGCGGGTCAATATGCTGACGAACGTGGTCGCAATGGTTGTAAGCGCCGGCGTAATTATGGATGGCCAGTGCGTCTTTAGCGAGCAACAGGCTGCGCCTGAAATCGGATTTTTGCTCGAAGGACAACAGTCCCGTTTGTTCCAACGCCTCCTGCTCCGTCGGCCCGACTGGCAGGTTGAGCGTTTCGGGTAATAAAACTTCGTCGCAAGGCGTGAAAAAAGGCGGCACCTGACTTTGCTCGCGACTTCCGGGCGTTAGTTGGAAATAATCGCGGATAAATATCTGAGGCCAATCCTTGCTTAAATCGGCATCTTTTAAGTTCAGAATTAACTGATACAGGTCATTTTGCCGTGGCGCGCTGCGGGCTTCCAGTTCGGCCATGGTGATTTGTCCGAGGCTGGTCTGTTCGCGCAACTGGCGAAAGCCCTCTTCAATATCCAGGACGATGCGTTTGGTTTGCACGTCTTCGATAATTCGTTTGAGCAGGGCGATCAGCGGCGCATGGTTGATGCGATCGGTTTGGGCAAGCAGGCGTTCGCGTAAATCCTCAATGCCCAGCGGTAATTCAATGTTAACCGACGGCATTTCGTTGACTTTCGGCGCGGATGCCAGGATTCGCAGGCAGGATTTTACAGCATGTAGTAATTGCTTGTCGCGCGGAATGTTTTGATTTTCAATGGTTTCACCGAAAGGAAGGGCCAATTGGGCATATTTCAGAACGGCTGGCACAGGCGCAAACCGAGCCGGAACGACGGCCAATTGCAGTTTTGCATACTGGCGCTGCAACTCTACGGCCGTAGCGGCTTCCCAACGCGTGTCCGGATGATCTTCATAGTTCATCGAAGTGATGGCGATGAAGAGCTGGCATTGCTCCAGAAAATCTTTTGCCTGGCTGCGGTAAACCTCCGAGGGCGCGGTGTCTTTGTCCCGAAAAGTAATATTTCCGGGCTGGTAAGCCAGTGTTAACTGACGCTTGAGGTCAGCAGCCGTATGGGCATCGGCACGGTCGTATGATAGATAAATGCGAATCGAAGACATCGGGAGGCGAAGGTACAGTGAAATCTAAACAACCTCTAACATCACAGAATTTACGCGTTTTCTTCTCACCTTTGCGACCATGAGTCGCCTCATTCTCCTTTTAATGGGCCTTTTTGCCCTCTCAACACAGCCTTTGCTCAGCCAAAGTCTGGAGGACATCGAACGCACGATGATCGAGGTGGATGATATGCTCGAAACGGCTCAAAAAACCGGCGACAAAACCCAAAGTGAAAAATTCGCCCTGCAAAGCCTGAACATGGCCCGCAGCCAGCGCTACGATGGTGGCATCATCCGTGCAGATTTGTTTCTCGGTGATCTGTATGCCAAAGCGGAGCGCAATGAGGAAGCGCTACAACTGTACCTGGAAGCCGAATCCAAAGTCCAGAACACACTCAATCGCCCGGCTAAACTGGCGGTCAATACGGCTCTTGGCAACCTGTTTTTTAAAGAAAAACTGTACGGCCCAGCCCGGCGCTACTATGGCGAAGTGCTGCGTATTCAGCCTGAAAATTATGCTGTTCAGGAAAAACTCGCCGATGCCAGTCTGGCGGATATGCGTTTTGATAGCGCTGAATTTTTTTACAAATCGTTGATTATCAAGTATAAAAACGATGGCGACAACGCCAAGTTAGTCCATATTTACCAAAAACTGGCACAAGCCTACGACTCATCGGGCAATGCCAGCAAGAGCCTGTATTATTACCTGCCCATCGCCGACCTGATTGAAAAATACGGCAACCTGCAAGAGCGCGCGGTGCTGTACAACAACCTTGGCCGCCAGTACGCGCTCCTGCGAGATTTTACCAAGGCTGTTGAATTTTTCAGAAAAGCAGAATTGCAATGCGTGTACCTGACCTGTGATTATCAGGATGTCATGTACGCGAACATGGGGATTGCCCTGCATAACCTCGGCGACTCCAAACAAGGACTGGAATACTTGCTGAAGGCCAAAAAAATTCTGGCCGCCAAAAATGACAAGGCCAGCCTGGCCAACCTTGAGCACCTCACTTCGACGGTTTATCTCAACACCAACGACATTTATAACGCCCTGTCGCACAACGATTTGGCTATTCGTTATGCACGCGAAACGGGCCAGCGCGCCACGCTCGCCAATTCATACAGGACAGCCGCCGATTTGTATCAGGAATTATATGATTTTGAAAAGGCGTTCGGTTATTATCGCCTTTACCTCAATTTGCAGGACTCTGTCAGGCTCGAAGAACAGGCGCGTCAGCAACGCCTCGATCAGCAACGTACGTTGCTCGCTGCCGCTGAAGGTCAAATCAAATTCATGATCGCCCGGCAAAACTTCAAAGACCTCGAACTGTCGCAGGAACGCTTCGAACGTGATCGCCTCGACCTGCTCAATAAAAACCTCGAACTGGAAAACCAGCGCCGCGAAGACGAACTGCTGCTGCTCCAAAAACAAACAGAGGTTGACCAGGCGCAGTTGAAACAACGCGCCCTCGAAGCCCTTCGCGCCCGGCAAGACCTGCGGCTGGCCGCGCAAAATCTGGATGCGGAAAAACAACAGCGTATCATTACAGAACTGCAACAACAGGAAAAAATTGACTCCACGCAAAGGCTGGCCAGCGTCAGGGAAGTGGAACTGCTGAGACGCGACAAGGACATCACGCAATTAAGGCTCGATCGCCAGGCCAGTTTCCAGAAGTTCGCCTACTGGCTGGGCGGACTCCTGATGGTCATCCTGACCCTGTTGGGTATTGGTTGGGTATTCGCCCGCCGGAGCAGCCGACGCTTGCGCATTCAAAATCAGAAAATTCAACATCAAAACATCGAAATTCAGGAAGAAAGAAGGAAAAGCGATGGACTTTTATTGAATATTTTGCCTGAAGAAATTGCGACAGAACTGAAAACTTCCGGCCATGCAACGCCGCGCCTGTATCCATCTGCGACAGTTTTGTTTACGGATTTTATCAACTTCACCAGCCTGAGCAGCCAGTTGTCGCCTGAGCAGCTGATTGATGAATTGAACGCCTGTTTTCTGGCATTCGATGAAATTGTGGAACGCAACGGACTGGAAAAAATTAAGACCATCGGCGATGCTTTCATGTGCGCCGGCGGCTTGCCCGTGCCCAATGAAACACACCCTTATGATGCCGTCAATGCAGCCCTGGAAATGTGCGAATGGCTCGAAAAACGCCACAAAGCCGATCCCGACACCGTATTTTATGAAATGCGTGTCGGTGTTCATACGGGGCCGGTGGTGGCAGGGGTAATTGGCAAGAACAAATTCGCCTACGATATCTGGGGCGATGCCGTGAACATGGCCGCCCGCCTGGAAGAAATGGGCGAAGCCAACAAGGTGAATATCTCAGCAAGCACCGTCGAAGCGGTTAAAGACCGCTACAACATCATTCCAAGAGGAACGCTGCACGTGCACAATAAGGGATTGGTAGAAATGTTTTTCGTGGAAAAACGGAAGGATTGATTCGATTGGTTCGATTGGTTCGATTAAGTCCGATTGATTCGATTTTTTACCACTAAGGCACGAAGGAGCACGAAGAGACACTAAGAAAATCCGCGTTCCACTCGCTCTACGCGTGCAATCGAATCAATCGGATTTAATCGAACCAATCCACCCGCTCTACGACGGGCAATCGAATCAATCGGATCAATCGGAACTAATCGAATCAATCAAATCATTCGGATCAATTTTTCTTATACATCGGAAGATTCACAAAGCCCATGCGCTGGAAGAAATGGCCCAGCGATACGCGCAGCACGCCCATGCCATATTTCATGCTTCGGCGGAAATTGATGCTGGATGCTTCTTCAAAGTATTTAGTCGGGCATGTCACCTCGCCGATGTCAAATCCGGCATAGATGATCTGTGACAGCATTTCATTGTCAAAGACAAAATCGTCGGAATTGCCATTGAAATTGATACCGAGCAGCACTTCGCGACTAAAAGCGCGGTAGCCCGTGTGGTATTCAGAAAGTTTGTATTTGACCAGTACGTTTTGCGAAAAAGTCAGGAAACGGTTGGCGATATACTTGTACATCGGCATGCCGCCTTTCAAAGCGCCCATACCCAGGATGCGCGAACCCAATACCACCGGGTACAAATCTTCGCCAATGATGTTCACCATGCTGGGAATCAGTTTGGGCGTGTACTGGTAGTCCGGGTGGAGCATGATAACGATGTCGCCACCGACCTCAAGGGCTTTGTTGTAGAGCGATTTTTGATTGCCGCCGTATCCCTTGTTTTGTTCGTGTACGATGACATGCTGAATCCCCAGCGAGCGCGCCAGTTCGGCAGTATTGTCCCGGCTGTGGTCATCGCAGAGAATCACCTCGTCCACCAGGTCGAAAGGAATCTCCTGGTATGTTATTTCCAGTGTTTTGGCTGCATTGTATGCGGGCAGCACGACCACTACTTTTTTGCCTTTGTACATGGTTGGTCAAATCGAAAAATAAAGGAAGGATGGTGGCAAAAGATGCCTTTTTGAGCCAGTGAGAGAATTTTAAACAACCTCTTAGCATCAGCGATGCTGACGACAGGCTTTATTCGCCGCCCTTGACTTCTTCTGCTGTGATATCGCCTTCACTTTCTTTGGCGTCAGCGGCTTTAATTTCCTCGAACATGCCTTTATTAAGCATATAATTAAACCACTTCACACATTTTTTGATGTCGTTGATGTGTACGCGGTCGCGATCGTGTTCGGGCAATACCGTTACAAAATATTCGCGGAAAGCGACGCTGTTGGCATCAGGCGCCGGAGTAGGCGTCGTTTCGATAGCGTCCAGCATTTTGGTAAAAACATCGCCCAGCGGGGTTGTGCCGTCGCCATCCTTGGCGTCGTAGGTGTAAATGCCCACGGTACCCAAAGGCGTTACCTGCGACTGGCGCAGGGGAACAAAACGTGTACGGTTTTCATTGCGGTCTTCAATGATGAAGCCGTTACTGCGTGTGGCAATTACTTTATGTATGCCGGGCGTGCCAGCCACGGCCAGGTATTTTTCTAAATTCACGAAAAAAACAAATAATGATGAATGATGAATGTTGAATGATGAATGTACTACAACTGATTGCTTATCAGTTGATTAGATGGTGAGTTAACCAAATAACCAATTCATCATCCAATTAAACGGTCATAATCTCCTTTTCCTTGACGCCAACTACTTTGTCAACGTGTTCAACAAACTTGTTGACCATGTCTTGCAGTTCGGTTTCTTTGCGTTTGCCCATATCTTCGGGCAAACCGTCTTTTACAGCCTTTTTAATCAGGTCGAGGCCCTTGTGGCGGGCAGTGCGCACACCAACTTTGCTTTCTTCACCGGCGGCTTTTGACTTTTTAACCAATTCGCGGCGACGTTCCTCTGTCAGCGGCGGCACCATCAGGCGAATGATTTCACCGTCATTGGCGGGTGTGATTCCGAGATTGGCGTTGATGAGGACGCGCTCGATCGGGCCGAGCATATTGCGTTCCCAGGGTTGTACAATGATGGTACGGGCGTCACTGACCTGAACGTTGGCCACTTGAGGCAGTGGCGTAGGTGCTCCGTAATAATCCACCGTGAGGTCGGTGATCAGGCTGGTGGAGGCTTTACCGGTACGAATTTTTAACAATTCGTGCTCGAGGTGCTCGATGGCCTTTTCCATGTGGGATTTGGCATCGGCGATGATTTTATTGACTAATTCTATTTCCATTGTGTCGTTTTTATTTGAAATAGCCATTTGGGGCAGCAAAGGTGCGTAAACTTTCAGAATTGACGGTGAAAATCCAGTCGAATCAATCGAAAAATCGAAACAATCGAATCATTTATACCCGGATTTAAGTGATTTTAAAGATTTACATGATTGATTTTCATGATTTTTAATGATTTACAGACGCGAGTCGTTCATTACTACTTAGGGTTGGCTGTAAAACGCTTTTCCATTCACAATAACCTGCCCGACGACATCGCTGCCGAAAGAGTAGGGTAGTGCGGCCAGCGATTTTATGCCTTTTGAAATCCATACGTTGGCTCTTTTCCACGGCGCGATACTGCCGCATTCATGGCTGAGTTCCATGGCTGCTGCGCCGTTTAACGTCGCTGCGTTGATGGCTTCTTCGGGTAACATTTTCATTTTAATACAAGCCAGCGAAACAACAAAAGGCATTTTACCTGATGGCGACGACCCCGGATTATAGTCGGTAGCCAGCACCAAGGGCAGGTCGGCATCCATGATCTCGCGCGCGGGACCAAATGGAATGCCCAGGAAAAACGCGCAGGATGGCAGCAGCGTCGGCATGGTTTGGCTCGATTTCAGGGCCTCAATCTCCACGTCACTGCAATATTCAAGGTGATCCACCGAAATAGCGCCGTGTTTAACGCCCGTCTGAACGCCGCCGCTCAGACCGAGTTCGTTGGCGTGAATTTTAGGTTTAAGGCCGTGCTTCCATCCCGCTTCCAGAATTTGCCCGGTTTCTTCGGGCGTAAAAAATCCAAAATCACAAAATACGTCGCAGTAATCGGCCAGCCCTTCAGCGGCGACTTGTGGCAGCATTTCCTGAATGACCAAGTCAATATAATCCTGACGGCGCTCCTTGTATTCCACCGGAATGGCGTGAGCACCCAGGAATGTGGCTTTTATGGGTATCGGACTGCGTTCTTTCAAGCGGCGAATCACGCGTAACATTTTTAATTCGCTGTCGAGGCTGAGGCCGTATCCGCTTTTGATTTCAATTGCGCCTGTTCCGTATCGAATGACTTCCTGTAATCGTCCCCAGGCGCCTTCGAACAGTTCATCCTCGCTCATGGCTTGCAATTTTCGGGCAGAGTTAAGGATACCGCCGCCGCGCCGGGCAATTTCTTCGTACGAAAGCCCTTGAATGCGCGCAACGAACTCCTCTTCGCGGGTAGCGGCAAATACAATATGCGTATGCGAATCGCACCAGCCCGGAAAAACCATGTTGCCGGCAACGTCTATCACCTCGTCGGCGCGGTCTGGGCATGACGACATCGGGCCGAATGCAGCGATAAGCCCGTTGTCCATCAGCAGCCAGGCGTCATTCAGGTGGGGTAGTGTGGCCATATCGCGCCCGCGTACCAAGGGTCGGGGTTGCGTTTCTGCCTGATAAAGAACGCCGATATTGCGCAGTAAAAGAGATGCCATTTACCCGGATTTAAATGATTTTAAAGATTATCATGATTGATTTTCTTGATTTTCAATGATTTACAGACGCGATTTGTTCATAACCACTTTGTGTTGACTATAAATCAGTGGCAAAAATAGTACGCTTCGACGTAGCTTTGTCCCGAAATGAACAACATGCACTTTTTTGACTTTTTTGAAATACCGGTTTCGCTTAATCCTGATGTGACGGCGCTTCGGCAGGCGTATTTGCGCAACAGCCGAAAATTTCATCCAGACTTCCATACCCTCGCCGATGATGCCGCGCAGGCAGCCATGCTGGAACAGGCTTCGCTGAACAATGAAGCCTTTCAAACCTTGCTGAATCCTGAACGCCGCATGGCTTACGTCCTGAAGTTATTCGGGTTGTTGGGCGATGAAAACGCTAATCCAGCCATGCCACAGGACTTTCTGATGGAAATGATGGATATTAATGAAGCCCTGATGGAACTGGAATTTGACTTCGATCAGGCGCGTTTTGACGACACCTTAAATCAAGTGCAAAGTCTTGAAAATGAATTAGATAAGGAGGTAGAAGACGTCGTAAAAAACTGGACGCCTGATGTGCCCGACAGCACGCAACAATTGGAGCGGGTGAGGGATTTTTTTTTAAAAAAGAAATATTTGTTGCGTATTCGTGAAAACCTCTCTAATTTTGCCGCGCTTAAAAAGCAATGACCTGCGGGAGTGGCGGAATGGTAGACGCGATGGTCTCAAACACCATTAACTTCACGGTTGTGCGAGTTCGAGTCTCGCTTCCCGCACTACAAGCACTTCGGATTTAATCCGAAGTGCTTTTTTTTGTGCGTGTCGGGACTTTTAAACAACCTCTACGACTTCTGATAATTGTTTTCGCGCTTGATCTTGCGCCTTCTCAATACTTCAATCAGGGCTGCAATAATAACCGTCCAGCCTGCGATAAGAATGAGAATGCCAGCGGCATTATTACCACTACAGCTGACGTTGCAGGCCAAAACAAAAATGCCAAACATCAGTGCTAATGCAAATCAATACAGAAAGACGACCGCAACTGTATTTTCAGAATTCGATCCCGATTTTTTCGCTTTCACATAAGCCTGGTACTGGCCGCGCATGGATTTTTTAAATTTCCTCCATGACATTTTTTCGCCTTTATCCGGCATTTCCGACGCCATGCGTTCTTTCGACAGCAGCATAACCGGCACAGCATTGGCCTGACTGCTGACCTCCCGGTATGCAGCGTGTGCATCGCGGTTGGATGCCGTCATGATCATGAGCATACCAGAACACACGATGACGAAGTCGAGTGTTTTTTGTCGGGCATAATTGAACTTCCAGAAACGATACCTTGATCGCCGAACAGGATAAAGCATCCAGGCCGTGAAAAACAGGACAATACCTGCATTAATCAGGTACTTGGGCAGGTAAATGTCGTGACTGAAGAAATGAATGCCCATCCAGATACTGATAAACAATAGAGCAAGATTGGCAAAAACCAGAATGGTTCGAGATTTGATCGGGTTTAATAAGGCCCAAAGCGAGATGTTTTGCATCATGAGCGGTGTTTTAAGTTGTAATGAATTTGATGTAATATATTGAAAAACAATGAATTATATTTTTAAAATCCACTCGCCTCTAATCACTAATCACTAACCACTATGTATATCCTCCGCAAACCGAAATCTCTTGTCCGGTGATATAAGCGGCTTGATCGGAAGCCAGAAATACCGCCAGATTGGCTACTTCTTCCGGCAGGCCGAAACGGCGAAGCGGAATATTTTTTTTCAGTTCAGGCCCTATTTTTTCCCTGACCGGTGCGGATAAATCTGTTTCGATCATGCCCGGAGAAATCAGGTTGGAGCGAATATTGCGAGGCCCGACCTCTTTGGCAATGGACCGATTCAGACCGATTAACGCTGATTTTGACGCCGCGTAAGCTGCCTGCCCTGCATTTCCTTCTGCTCCGACAACCGAACCGATGTGCAACAATACGCCGTTGCGTTGAGGTATCATATACCTGAGGGTAAATTGTGTGTGAAAAAATGCAGCATCCAGATTAATCGCCTGTGTATTGCGCCATTCTTCCATGGAAATATCACATATCAATTTGTCGGCCAAACGCCCGGCGTTGTTGACCAAGATATCTATACTTCCGAATTCCCGGATAAATGCCGTAAGGGTCGTTTCTACTTCTGCGGCCTGCGACACATCGCACTGCCAGGCCATCACCTTGACGCCATAAGTGTCCGTTAATTCCCTGACGAGGGTTTCGGCTTCTGCCTGACTATTTAGCCAGGAAAAACCTACGTTGGCTCCGGCGGCGGCAAAAGCCCTGACGATGGCTGCTCCGATACCTCTGGAGCCGCCGGAAACGAAAGCGTTTTTGTTCAATAAAAGATGTTTCATGTGCGTGTTGAATGGATGAATTTACTCGGTTCGTATGAATGAAAAGGCGACAGACGGCCTGTTTTCGAAAGTCAATACAAGGTGGTAAATGCCGGCTGTATAAGGACTGGTATCTAATTGCATTTCATTTTCTGAACGATGACGGATAGCGGTTTTAACTTTTTGTCCCTGACCATTGAAGACTTCAACTTTACATTCGCGAGCGTTGAAAATCCTGGATGAAACAGTCAATTTGTCTGTAACAGGATTAGGATATAGTTGAATAGTAGAAGTAATATCATCATCTGCCACAGAAGTAACGCTGCACGTGAGTGGATCGCCGTTTTGGGAAGTAAAAAACGCTTCGTTTACGCTCCAGTGTAGCCATTGTCCGCCGGCGCCGGTTTTCCAGTCATTCAGGTCAAAGGAGTTTTGGCCGCCGGGCGTACCTTTCACCTGATAAGCCTTGAGGGCTTTCCCGCCCTTATTCCAGGTCAGTGGCGTGAGCGCGCTGCAAATTTCCGGTGAGAAGTCTGCCAGATCACAATTGGGCTGTATGAAGTAGGCGTTATCATCAAAATTTGGTCCTCCGCCGTACACCCTGGCGATGCCTGTGGTATCAATACAAACAGCAGTGTATTCATCGCAAGCGATAGCCTTGCCTCTTACCCCGTAATCAGTCAATATTCTGGACAGAAAAACAACCAGCCGGCCTCGGCGGTCCGGGTCGTCGAAGTGCGAATCAGTGATGACGGATTTTAGGTGTTCATTGCGGATAAACGCAGTCGAATCCACCGTCACAAAACTGTTATACGGATTGCCAAGGGCTTCTTCAGAAGTAACAGTGCCATTTTGTGCCGAAAAGTAATATTGACCCATAATAGCCAATCCTGCGCTGGTGCCACCCACAACGATATTACGCTCTCGTATGGCTTTGTTAACCAGGCTGTCAATCGGCGTATTCCGCCAGTAGGAAACATATTTCCATTGATCGCCTCCGGCAAACCAAATCGCCTCGGCCTGATTAATTTTTTGATGCAAATAAGCAGCGTTGCTGGCCGCTGCATTGTGGCATACGATAGATTCAACGGAATTGACCGGAACGCCCAGTTCTGAATACAAATAACTGTTATAGCCATTAGAACCGCTGGCCCTTAGTACCAAAACATCCCCGCCGTTGGCGCGCTGCAAAAACCAGCGCATGGCATTATCATCTTCCGTTGCGCCACCCATGATACAAATGCCGCCTGTAGGATTTGTCACCACGTCGGTTGAACTGCCTGTGAAATAGGAAGTATAATTTTGAGAAAAAGCGTAAGCAGGAATCAGCAGTAAAATGAACAGGGCTTTCTTCATAAACGATTAATCGTTGTCGCAGGTGTATTTTTGCCGTCAAGTTATGGCAACGATTGCTAATTCAATTCCAGATATTTTTAAAAAACTCGAAACACTCATTAATCAGGCATGATGGAGCCGTTGCAAATTCAGGATTGGGTAAATTCCTCGGAGTGGTCGAAATTCACCAGCGATATCACGCCGCAAAGTCGCCTGCGCCTTGCGCCGACGCCTTCCGGTTTTTTGCATCAGGGCAATGCCTTGAATTTTTACCTGAACTGGCTGGCTGCTCAGCAGGGGCCAGCGCACCTGTTGTTGCGTATTGACGACCTCGACGCCGACCGCAAACGCCCGGAATTTGTTCAGGATGTCTTTGATTCGCTTCAATGGATGGGCATCCATTGGGATGAAGGCCCGCGCTCGGCCGACGATTTTGAAGCGAACTGGTCGCAGCACCTGAGAATTGGTTTGTATGAAGTGTTGCTGGAAAAATTGCGCGAACGAGAACTGGTTTATGCCTGTAAAAAATCGCGCCGCGACCTTCAGCCTTTTCATGGCCTTTATCCGCCCGAATTTCGCGAACAAGGTTTGTCATTGGATGAACCCGACGTCGCCTGGCGCGTAAAAACGCCGGATGGTTTTCCCATGCCGGATTTTATCGTTCGCCGTCGTGATGGCATTCCGGCATATCAGATAGCCAGCCTGGCGGATGATGTGCATTTTGGTGTGACGCACATCATCCGTGGGGCCGACCTGGAATCGTCCACACAGGCGCAAATATGGTTGGCCGAACAATTGGGTATGGATGCGTTTTTACGGGTTCGGTTTTTTCACCACGGGTTATTGATGGATGAAAACGGGAAAAAACAATCCAAATCCGAGGGCGCGGCGTCGTTAAAATCCATGCGCGATGCGGGCGGGTTACACCCGTGGCGCCAACAATTTATACAACACCGGCGTCACGATCCGCGACAACAACGTGGATGAAATCAAACCGCCGATTAATACATACGCCAGCGGCGAATACAACGGATTTTCCTCCACGGCAATCGGCAACAAACCGCCAATGGCCGTCAACGAGGTCAATAAAATCGGCACAAAACGAATTTCGCCAGCCTCCTGAATGGCCTCGTCGAGACCGCGACCTTCTACGCGCAGTTGATTGGTAAAATCCACCAGTAATATTGAATTTTTCACTTCAATACCCATCAGCGCAATCAAGCCAACCACAACCGTAAACGAGAACGGATAACCTGTTGCAAACAGGATCAATACCGCGCCGATAATACCCAGCGGAATCACAGACAATACGATGACCGTACTTTTGAAAGTGCCAAATTCAAGAATAAGCACCGCCAGCAGGCCGAAAATCGTGAGCAAAATGATGGGGCCGATGCCGCCGAATGACTCATTAGCGCTTTCGCGTTCGCCGGCGATGACGTATTGATAACCCTTGGGGAAGCGCATCGCCTCCAGTTTTTGTTCTACTTTGCCGATGATCTCCGCAGCGTAATATCCTGTTTTTACAGAAGCAGTAACGCTTGTAAAACGCTCTTTATCAAAGTGTTGGATAAAATTCGGCGATGGCCTGAATTCAATTTCAGCCACTTGATTCAGCGGAATGGCCGTACCTGGAATGTTGTTTACGTAGAGCTGGTTAAAAACCTCCAGGTCTGGGATTGTCTTGTTTTTCGGTACCGTTACCGTCAGGTTGTAGTCTTCGCCGTCGGCTTTGGCGGTAAACGAACCCAGGTTCAGCCCTGCCACGGCTAATCTGACCATTCGATCTATTTCAGCAATCGGAATGCCCAATGCCGCCGCTTTTTCCTTGTTGATTTTGATGTATAAATCCGTTTTTACACTTGAAATCGGATTGTCCACATAGATCGTGCCTTCAGTTTCGGCAATAATTTTCTCCACATCAGCAGCCAGCGTACGCAGGGTGTCCAGGTTTTCACCACTCACTCGAATGGAAACCGGTGCGTCAACCGGAGGCCCTTGTTCGAAATTTTGAACCGTAATATTGGCTCCTGGGACTTGATTAAAAATCGTGCGCAATTCATCAATCAGGGCAATTTTCACTGGAGGCGGCGTTTTTTCCTGCAATTGGACAAAAATTTGCCCGTATTCAGGGTTTTCATTTTCCCGAATCACATTGTAATACACCCTCGGATTGCCCCTGCCAATGTTGCTGGCGTACCAGTTGACGTGCGCTGCGCCGCCCGAATAAGTAGCCGCTGCGGTCGTGTCATTTCCCCATAAAAAGCGCTCGTTGAAGCCGGGCGTCATTCTCGATTGTAAAACGGAGTCCACCAGTTGCACCACCTTGTCGGTTTGGGCGATACTGGAGCCGGGCGAGGTTTCCACATCTATGAAAAACATCGGCCGTTCGCTGGCCGGGAATAGTGCAAAACCGGCTTTGCCTGCTACGGCCACGACACTGAAAAAGATGACCGCTGCAGCCAACATAGTTGTTTTAGGCCATGCCAGCGCCAGGTGCAGTAATCGCGCATACGAACCCTTGATGAGCCATTTCAAGCCGCGCAAAAAGATATTGCCTTCCGGGTTATGCTCTTTGGCCAGCAGTCTGCTGCTCAAAAAAGGCACAATAGTCAGCGACACCAGCAGCGACGCCAGCACCGTCAGCACCACCGCCATGGGAAGCGAGCGGATGAAGTCGCCGGAAGCCTCCGGCAAATACACCAGCGGCAAAAACGCCAACACCAGCGTAGCCGTGCAGCCCAACACCGCCAGGCCGATTTGTTTCGTAGCCAGAATGGCGGCTTCTCGTCGGTTATAGCCGTCGCGTAGCCATCGTTCGATATTTTCAACGACCACAATGGAGTCGTCAACCAGAATGCCCAATGCAATGATGAAACCGACAATACTGAGTTGATTGAGCGAGTAGCCCAGTTGATCCATGGCGAAAACGCCCAGCGCAATACTCAGCGGAATCGAAACCATCACGACCAGCGAGGCGCGCCATCCCAGCGGAATCAGAGTGAGCAGCACCAGCAAAATGGCGATGCCAAAATCCTTGGCAAATCGCGTCAGGCGCTTGCGAACAGAGTCGTTTTGATCAAAAACCTTGGCATAAAAC
>JADZBJ010000056.1 GCA_020852155.1 Saprospiraceae bacterium
CGTTGACTTTCAGGTCGTTTTCCTTGAAAGTAAATTTCATGTTTTTCATGTCCGCGCCCAGGGTCGTGTTCCAGTCGGCATTGGCCTTGCTGAGGTATTGTACGCCTTCATAATTGACCGACAACTGGTCAATATGGGTTTTCATAGCCAGATCGTACAAGTCGGACGTAAATTCACCCTTGCCTTCGTGCTGCAATCCACTGATTTCGGCCCTCATGTTCAGTCCGCGGTCGTCATAGAGCAGTTTACCGTCCTGAATTTCATAATGCTCCAGTTGAATCGGGCTGCTTTCGATCGTGGCGCCAGGTTTAGCCGCCGGGTCAGGCTTGGTGATATCGTAATTGGCCTGTCCGTTCGACAAGGCATAAACCTTCAAATCGGGCTTGATGAAATACAGGCTGTTGATCGTGATTTTGTCGCCAAAAATGGCGCTCCAAAGGTCAACGGCTACGTCGAGGCGTTCGCATTGCACGAGTTTTACGCCGTCAAACGGTCCGGGGCCATTGGTGACCTGTAGGTTTTCGAGGCCTACGGACAGTTTTGGAAAATGCCGGAAAACGGAAAGGTTTACATCGGAAAATTCGACGGTTGCTGTCAGGCTTTCATTGGCCGCTTTTTTGACCTGAGCCATGATTTCATCCTTAAACAGATATGGCAAAGCCACCAGGGCAGCGATGAATACGACAAGCAAAACCGCGATAATGGTGAGCGCTTTTTTCACAATAAATCAGGATTTAAATGTATTAAAATTTACACGACTGTGTTTTACTTCACAAACGTACAAAACACTGTGTTTAGTCCCTGCAAAGCGGGCGTGAATGTGAAGACATTGCAAATAATGGCCATTATTTCACCTTGAAAACAACGGTCATTCAGCCTAATGATGCTTTATAACGACGGATTACATAAATAGGTCACGAGGATACTCTGGAAATGGGAGAGTCTCGCCGTTAGGGCGGATTTTTATGACTCTTTGTAAAAACTTAGCCCCAGCGGGGCGAAACGTCGGTAGAACATGATCGCAGAAATATTATGAGGTGCGTAGCACCGTAACGTGGGTTATGCGTGACCGACGTTACGGTGCTACGCACCTCGATATTTTTTACATTTTTCGGGCTACCGACGTTTCGCCCCGCTGGGGCTAAGTTTTTACGATTCTTTTAAAACAGTGTTGACCAGGCCGCCTTCCGGCACCAGCCGCCGCACGAGAATTGGCGCAAGCAAAAGATCACAAAACAGCGCACCCGCCAGCGTAACACTCACCAGCAGCCCGACCGTCACGGACGGCGGGTGAATGGAAAACAACATCACCAAAAACGCAAAAAACAGGATAATGCTGCTCAAACACATGGCTTTCCCGGTTTCGAGCAACGTCGTGTGCAAGGCTTGTTCGACGGTTTGGCCACGTGATCGGGATAATTTGAACGTACTCAGAAAGTGAATCGTATCGTCGGTAGCGATACCGAAAATGATGCTGAAAATGGTGGCGGTCGCTGCGTCAAGTGCAATGCCGCCAAAGCCAATCAATGCCCCGGCCATGAATAACGGCAAGACGTTGGGCACGCAGAACACCACGACCATCCGCCAGTCTTTGAACAGAAAAGCCATGATGAGGGCGACAATCAAGACCGAAGGAATCAATCCTTGCAGCATGTTATCGCGGATGTACATCGCATTTTTATCCAGAATCAGTCCTGTGCCAGTCATCTTAAACTTCACCACCGTCGAGTCAGTGCTCGTGTTCCACCAATGTTCAATTTCGTGTTGCATGGCCAAAATGGAATCACTGCCGATGTCTTGAATGCGGCCGGTCATGCGGGCTTTTTGTCCATCTTTACTGAGCAGGACGTTCGAAGTACCATCGGGTAATTTGTCGGCGATGCGTTTCATTCGCTCAAATTCATACAGGCTGTCGGGCAACCGATAGGCTTCAGGTTTGTTGCCGAAACGCATGGCATTCAGCGAGCGAT
Source organism: Saprospiraceae bacterium (assembly GCA_020852155.1). Taxonomy (GTDB): domain Bacteria; phylum Bacteroidota; class Bacteroidia; order Chitinophagales; family Saprospiraceae; genus M3007. Next base: position 1,971 of record JADZBJ010000056.1, read on the forward strand.
AAACGTCGTTGACCGACAGCAAGGTTTTGACTGCCGGATAGGTGCGGATTTTGGCTTCGAGTTTGTCCATTTCCCGAAGCACTTCCGGGTCGTCGGCCTGACGGCCATTTTGGGCAAAAACGGCGACTTCAATCGGCCTGAACCCTGAAAATTTACGTTCAAAATACAAAAAATCGGCTGTGATCTGCTGACCAATGGGCAGATTTTTCTCTACACGGTAGTTGGTGTGAATGCGCGAAATACCCCAAAAGCAAAGCCCCAATACCGCCAGCGCCACAATCACAATGCCGCGCTCTGAACGTTTAGTGAACGTGTAACACCATTCCATGAAACGCCCCCAAAAAGCGTATTCTGGTGTGAACTTGATCAGATCATTATCTTTAAAACGCGGCAACATGGCCCATAGCCAGCCGTAAATCACAAAAAACGCCACGACTACCCCCAGCGCAGCATTCAAACCAAAGCCCTGAATCGGCGCTGTGCGGTTGGTCACCAGCGAGGCAAATCCGATGGCCGTTGTCACACAGGTCATAAAGGTGGCCAGCCCGATTTCGCGCAAGGTCGTTCGGATGGCTTGTTGCTGGTCGTGGCCCTTTTCGAGTTCGTCCAGATATTTTGAAATGATATGAATGGAATCCGCCACGCCAACAATACACATCAAAATCGGATAGAGCGCGGAAAGGGCGTTCAATTCACGGCCCAGCGCCGAAAGCAGGCCCATGAAAAACAGCAGCGCCAGTCCGATGCCTGCCATCGAAATAAACACTGACCACCAGCGCCTAAAGATGAAAAACAGCACCAGTGTTGCCAGTATCGCAGCAATAACGGTCGAAACCAGCACTTCGCGCACTTCCATACGCACCATTTCCTTTTGAAAATAAGCGCGCCCGAGTACGTGCACCTCATCGAACACACCCGATTGCCGGTAGGGTTGCAGCAGGGTTTCGAGGGAATCCATGATCGCTGTAGCCTGTTCCAGTGTGCTGCGTTCGACGGTTTTCAGCAAGACCGTCATGGCTGTTCCGTCGCTGGAAATCAGGTTGTGAACGAAACGCGGGTCTTGCAGCACCTTTTGCCGGTCAGAGGCATAAAATTCAGGTTGATCGAGGTGGATAACCGGCACCGCTGTGATGCCAAAAGGCGTTTGCAGCGGATATTGCATTTTGGTCAGCGACTGCACCGAGGTGATATGCGGCAAATCGGCGGCTTTCAGGCTGAAATCGTGTAGATTTTGCAGAAAAGTGGAGTCGAATACACCCTCCCGACGTTCCACTGCGACGAGTAGAAAATTGTCATCGCTTTCAAATTCCTTGATGTAGTTTTTGAAAAATTCCCAGTCGGGATCGCCTTGTGGGAAAAATTGATCAAAATCAAACGTGAAACGAAGTCGGGTCAGGAGGAACAAACTCGCCAGCACCAAAAGCGCATAGGCGAACAACAGACGGTTGCGCTGCAACATAAAGAGGAGATTTTGCCAGCCAAACGCCTGATCGCAGAAATCGTTGACGGTTGTTTTGGATTTTTTGCTATTTGGAATAGATAAAAATCACGCCTTGCCGTACGTTTACGTTGTTTGAGTGGCGCTGCGCGCCGTTTGAAGTTGTTTGATGTTGTTTGAATGGCGCTGACGCGCCGTTTGATATTGTTTGATATTGTTTGATATTGTTTGAATGGCGCTGACGCGCCGTTTGATATTGTCTGGATTATAGTTTTTTGAATGTCTTTTGAAAGGCCTTTCAAAAATCAAAAAATATACAGGCAATACACCCAAACACTCCATAACGCACCTACAAACAATTTCAAACGCGAGCGCAAGCGAGCACTCAAACAACATCAAACGGCGCGCAAGCGCCATTCAAACAACTTCTAACGCGAGCGCAAGCGAGCACTCAAACAACATCAAACGGCGCTCAGCGCCACTCAAACGCGAGCGCAAGCGAGCATTCTAACCATATCTATTCAATACCATGTCCACCACCACAAAGAAGAAGGCCAGTCTGGCATCGGCCAGTTCGAACCGGATTGTTACCCTCGACGAGTTTATTATCCGTTCCGAGAAAGATTTTGAATTTGCGACGGGCGAGCTCACCGGTCTCCTGCGCGATATCGGCGTAGCCGCCAAGATCATCAACCGCGAAGTTAACAAGGCCGGTCTGGTCAACATCCTGGGTGTTGCCGACGGCGCTGAAAACGAAAGCGGCGACACCCAGCAAAAACTGGATGTTTATGCCAATGAAAAACTGATTGAATGTCTTCAAAATTCCGGGGAATGCTGCGCCATTGCCTCCGAGGAAGATGCAGACATCATTCAGGTGCCGCAGGTCGGTTCGAAGCACAACAATTATGTGGTCATGTTCGATCCGCTGGACGGCTCTTCCAATATTGATGTCAATGTGTCGGTCGGTACCATTTTTGCCATTTACCGCCGTAAAAGCGACATCACCGGCCCGGCAACGATTGACGATTTTTTGCAGAAAGGCGTTCAGCAGGTAGCCGCCGGATATGTGTTATACGGCACCTCAACCATCCTGGTGTACACCACAGGCCGTGGCGTGAACGGCTTCACGCTTGATCCCAGTATTGGTGAATTTTGCCTCAGCCACCGCAACATGCGCATTCCTGAAAAAGGCGCTTATTACTCCGTAAACCAGGGCTACTATTCAAAATTCGACCTTGAAATGCGGCGCTATATTGACCACTGTTCCGACCAGAACTACGGTTTGCGCTATATCGGTTCGATGGTGAGCGACATTCACAGGATCCTGATTCACGGCGGTATTTTCCTGTACCCCAGCACGCGCAAGTATCCGAAGGGCAAACTTCGCTTGTTGTACGAATGCAATCCATTATCCATGATCGTCGAGCAGGCAGGCGGCAAATCCATGACGGGTTCGCTGCATCGCATTCTGGACATTGAGCCCAAGGAGTTGCACCAGCGCAGTACCATCGTCATTGGTTCGCCGGCTATGGTTGACGAGTTGAAGGCATTCATCGAACGCTATTCGGCGTTGCCGCTCTAAGCAAAAGGTTTCATCGAAAGATATTTGCTTACAACTGCCATTTTTCTGTAATTTTATGCAACGGGTAAAAGTTTATCTTGACATTTACCCTGTAATGCGAGGCACATCACAATCATGGTGTGCCTCGCCCGTTTTTAACCTTTGGTGAATTATGAAAAAAATCAGCCTTTTCCTCTTGTTGCTAGTCGCCTTTTTCTCACAGGCATCGGCACAGGCCCCCTCATTTTTCAGTCGCATTGCTGCTGAAAACATTCCACAACTCAAAGCAGGTCGCGGCTGCGAAACGCCCAACAGTTACCTGTCCTATCGCCTGGATTATGCCGGTATTCAAACTGCTTTGAAACAAGCCCCGACTGAATTCACGGCTGAAGCGCTGGCAAACTCCTGCCAGATCGCCATTCCGATGGCTGATGGTACGCTGGAAAATTTCGGCGTTTGGCAAACGGCCATCATGCACCCCGAACTGGCCGCTAATTATCCTGAAATCAAGACTTACGCTGGTCGAAGCACCTCCAACTCAGCGCGCACGGTCGTTATCAGCACGACACCGCGCGGATTTCGGGCCATGATCATGCAGCCCGACCAAAACGTGCACTACGTTGAGCCTTTTGCCTTTGACCAAAGCGAATATTACATCTCATTTGACCGTCGTAACCTGCCGTTTGATCAGCGCCCTTTGCTGTCAAAAAGCGTCACCGGCGATATTGCCCGCGTGGCCGATACAGAGCCTTATGCGCCGCCTGTCGAAGTACGCGGCACCTTGCTCACAGAGCCTGTCGAATTGAAAGTCCTGCGCTACACCGTTGCCTGCACCGGCGAATTTGGTCAGGATCACGGCGGCACCAAGCCCCTCGCATTTGCCGCAGTGGTGGAATATACCAATCAGGTTTCTGCTTTGTTCGAACGCGACGCAGACTTGCGCCTTCAACTGACACCCTGCACCGAAAGTTGCATTTTTGTTGACCCACAATCTGACCCGTTTTTCGGCGTAGAAGTAGGCGACTGGATGGCACAAAACGATCAGGTGGTCGGATTGATTTGCGGTTCGGCTACGCACGATGTGGGTCACGTTTATTCCCGTTATCTGGCTGGTGGCGCAGCTGGCGTAGCAGGCGGTATTGCCTGTACGTCCAGCAAGGATCGCGGCTGTTCGTCGGGTAATGGCGGCAGCAACTACGGCGACTGGTTCCTGAATGTTGTCGGACAGGAAGTTGGTCACCAGCTCAGCGGAGGCCATACCTGGAATCGTTGCAACGGCGGCGGCGGACGCGCTGGTAACTCTGCTTTTGAGCCCGGTAGCGGCAGTACGATCATGTCGTACGCAGGCGCTTGTGGCCCGGACAATGTTCAGGGTAGCTCCGACCTGTATTACCAAGCCGGTTCGGTAGATGAATTTTTCTTCTTTTTCAAAGAGGGCGCAGGCACAACTTGCGGCACGAATGTCAACACAGGCAATAACGCCCCTGAGGTGACTATTCCTTACCAAAGCGGCTTTTTCATTCCGATCAGCACACCTTTTGAATTGAAAGGCGATGCTTCCGACCCTGACGGCGATGTGCTCACGCTGGCCTGGGAAGCCATGAGCGCCGGGCCTGAAACCCCGCTGGGCCAACCTTCCGGCAATGCGGCTATTTTCCGCTCTTTGCCAGCATCTGACCAGAAAAACCGCTATTTCCCGAAACTCAATACCGTACGCGCCAATGCTGCGGACATTACCGAGCAGTTGCCTACATACTCCCGTGATTTGAATTTCCGAATGATCGCACGCGACAATCGCCCCGGCGGCGGCGGATTGGGCTGGAAAGAGGTTGATTTCCGTGCTGACGGTAACAGTGGCCCGTTCCTGGTGTTGACCAGCAACTCGCCCGGCGTTATCTGGCGCGTTGGCGAACTGGCGCATGTCACCTGGAATGTCGCCAATACCAACAAGGCTCCAGTGAATTGCCAAAAAGTCAACATCCGACTCAGCCTTGATAACGGGTTGACTTTCCCGATTATGCTGGCTGAAAACACAGGCAACGACGGCAGCCATTACGTCCAAGTACCTGATAATGTATCCACCAATGCACGACTGCGCATTGATGCAGCGGACAATGTGTTCTATGACTTGTCTAATTTCAAATTCAGCATTCAAGCACCATTGCAACCTTCAGTTACGCTGGGCTTGAGCAACAACGAAGACAAAATTTGCCTGCCTGAAAATTTCCAGACAGACATCGTAAGCGCATCGGTTCTGGGGTACAACACACCCGTAGCGCTGGAAGTAGAAGGTACATTGCCACCTGGCGCTGTTGCCGCATTGAGCACGACAACTTTACAGCCGGGTCAAAATGCTACGCTGACCGTGGATATGAGCGATGTGCATGTCGAAGGCGAATTCACATTCAACCTGAAAGCAACGCCACAAGGCGGCACAGCGATGATCCGGCCGATCAAGGTGACTTTGACCAGCAACGACTTTTCGGCCCTGCAACAAATAGCGCCGGTGAATGGCTCGACCAATGTGGGCCTGCTGCAAACCCTGCGCTGGACCAAGGTACAGGACGCCGACTCGTATGACGTTCAATTGTCCGACAGCCCGGCATTTACCAATATCCTGGCTTCGCAAACCAGCACGTTGCTTGACTCGTTCAAAATGTCGCTGTTACTGGAAAAAGGCAAGGCATACTACTGGCGTGTCCGTCCGAAAAACGAATGCGGCACAGGCCCGTGGCTCGAACCGTCGTTCTTTGCTACGTTTGCACAAAGCTGCCAGTTAAGCACTGCAACGGACCTTCCTAAAAACATCACCACCAACAATACCGTGACGGTTGAGTCCAAACTCAATGTGCCGCAAAATGGCATTATCAACGACCTGAATATTACACAGATCAAGGGTTTCCATGAATATTTCAAAGACCTGGAAGTACACCTGATTAGCCCTACAGGCACCGATGTGCAATTGTTTAAAGACAAATGCGGCAACTACAACGGTAATTTCCACTTCGGTATAGATGATGCAGCGGCTTCTTTGCTCGGATGCCCGCCACCTAACAACGGAAACGACTACCGCGTGCCCAATTCACTGGCTGTATTCAACAATCAGAATACACAAGGTCAATGGATTTTACGCGTCAAAGACAACGTGCCTGGCGCTGGTGGTGTGCTCGAAGGCTTCCAACTTGAATTCTGTTCATCAGTTACGGTTACACCGCCTGTAGTGATCAACAACCTGCCAATGCCGATTGAAGTGGGCACCAATAAGGCTATTTCATCTGACCTGTTGCGCGTGGATGATGGCGGCACGCCTGCTTCTCAGTTGGTGTACACCCTGGTGACCATCCCGCAAAAGGGCGGACTGCAAAAGGCCTGGGGCGGCGATCTGAACCCGGGCGACCAGTTTACACAAGCCGACGTGGATGCCGGAGCGATGCGTTATTTTGACTGGGGCACCAACAGCGGAGAAGATTCCTTCCGTTTTGTCGTCACCGATGGTCAGGCAGGCTATCTGGGTACGCCTGAGTTCCGCATTGTGCCTTTCACGGTTGGCACAGATGACCTGGCTGCACAAGCCCTTGACTTCCAGGTTTATCCTAACCCGACTGACGGAATCATGTGGATTGGCTTGAGCAAACAGGCTGAAACAAACCTGCAAGTGCGCGTGATCAATACCACTGGTCAAGTCGTACGCGAATCCACGCTGGTGCGCGGAACCAACCGTTTAAGCCTGCAAATGGGCGACCTGCCCAAGGGTTTGTACGCCATTCAACTGGCCTCATCCAACGCTGCGGGCGTGAAGCGCGTGGTGGTGAAATAACGAACAAGGATTAAATAAAAAGAGCGCTAATTGTTTGACTTTCAACAATTAGCGCTCTTTTTTTATGATATTTACAAAAATTTATTAGTTTATTGTAAATCAATAGTTTACAAAAAAACACACGGTTTGTCATCCTGAACGCAGTGAAGGATCTGCGACCCACGAAGCAGAAATATGCACAACTGTTTGACCAGATCCTTCACTGCGTTCAGGATGACAACTTTTTCTGAAAGGGGTTATTTGATCAGCCAATTCCCATGAGGCAGCAGCGTTCATTGGCTGCTGTATGAAAATTGGCTGATAGTTTCACAGACCCTACTTCTTCGCTTTTTTTACTGTGCCTGTCGCCTTTGCAGCAGCCGTTTTAGCCGCTTTCTTTTTTGGCGGTTTTTCGCCTTCAAATACCATGATACACAACGGAGGCAGGTGGAATTTGATGGATTCTTCCTTGCCGTGAGAAGGCTCTTTGTCGGCTTTCAAGTCGCCGTTCAGGATGCCGCTGCCGCCGTATTTTTTGTCGTCGGAATTCAGGATTTCCTTCCAAACGCCACCATAAGGAACACCTACGCGATATTCCTGAATTGTATTGGTATTAAAATGGCAAACGATCAACAGCGTCGGGTCGTCGGCATTCCCTTTACGGAGGTATGCCAACACAGAGTTGCCGGTGTCGTCGCCTGAAATCCATTCAAAACCATCGGGGTGAAACGCCTGACGCCAAAACGCCGGTTTGCTGGTGTAGGCGTGATTGAGGTCTTTTACCCAGTTTTGCACACCCTTGTGGTAGTCGAATTCGAGTAGCTGCCAGGGCACGCCCAGATCGTGGCTCCATTCTGTGGTTTGGCCGATTTCGCCGCCCATGAAAAGAATCTGCGTGCCGGGGTGCGTCCATTGATGTCCCAGCAGCGAGCGCAGGTTGGCAAATTTTTGCCACTCGTCGCCGGGCATTTTATACAGCAGGCTGGCCTTCATGTGCACCACTTCATCGTGGCTGAGTGGCAGCATGAAACGTTCAGAAAAAGCGTACACCATCGAAAATGTAATTTCATTTTGATGGAAACGCCTGAAAATGGGCGGGCGTTTGAAATAGCTCAATGAATCGTGCATCCAGCCCATCATCCATTTTTGGCCAAAGCCCAATCCGCCATCGAATGTTGGTTTGGTCACGCCCGGAAACGCTGTGCTTTCCTCAGCGATTGTTTCCACGCCGGGGTATTCGCGATATACAGCCTCGTTGAAATCTTTCAGGAAAGAAATGGCTTCGAGGTTCTCCCGTCCGCCGTGAATATTGGGTATCCACTCGCCTTCTTTTCGGGAGTAATCGTGGTACAGCATAGAAGCCACCGCATCTACGCGCAAGCCGTCGGCGTGATAGTGTTCGAGCCAGAAAAGGGCATTTGAAATCAGGAAGCTGCGCACTTCGTTGCGGCCATAATCAAACACATAACTATTCCAGTCTGGATGATAGCCGCGGCGCATATCGGCGTATTCGTACAAGTGCGATCCGTCAAACAGGTAAAGCCCGTGAATATCCCCCGGAAAGTGCGACGGAACCCAGTCGAGCAAAACACCTATACCGGCCTGGTGCGCCTGATCCATGAGGTACATCAAATCTTCAGGCTGGCCGAAACGGCTGGTGGGTGCATAGAAGCCTGTAATCTGATAGCCCCATGACGGGAAATACGGGTGTTCCATCACTGGCATCAATTCCAGGTGGGTGAAGCCCATATCCACGCAATACTGTACTAATTCATGGGCCAGTTCGCGGTAGTTGAGCGAGCGATTGCCGTCGGTGGCTAATTTTTTCCAGGAGCCAGGATGCACTTCATACACTGACCAAGGCTGGCTATCGCCGGCTTTTGTCCGGCGTTGCTTCATCCAGTTGTTGTCTTTCCATTGGTAATCAAATTCCCAGACAACGGAGGCGGTACGCGGGGGCGTTTCCCACAATATAGCGTAGGGGTCGCCTTTATCCAGCGCAATACCGGTTTTTGTTTTGATGTGGTATTTATAGACAGTTCCTTTTCCGATGCCGGGAATGAACCCTTCCCAGATGCCGCTACTATCCCAACGAGGCTTCAGGATATGTGCGTCGGGGTTCCAGTTGTTGAAATCGCCCGTGACGCTCACCCGTTCGGCATGAGGCGCCCAAA
>JADZBJ010000057.1 GCA_020852155.1 Saprospiraceae bacterium
AGGGAAAATTTGATTTTGATCAAGGCAAAATTTGCAGCCTTAGCCGGGTTCTAAGGCGAAAATTTTAACGCCGAGCAGAATTAAATTTTTCGAGAGCAGGCCAAAATCCAATTCCCGAACACACTCTTATAATTTGGCTCGAATAGCCGCGGCCAGTTCAGCCATTTCTTCCTGGCTGATTTGCACCTTTGCTGAGCCGGTAAATTTCATGTCTTCCATCGAATTTAATGGAATCAGGTGAATGTGCGTGTGCGGTACTTCCAGACCAATTACGGCAATACCGATACGCTGACATGGCACTACGGACTCGACTGCTTTGCCGACTTTTTTAGCAAAAACCATCAATCCGGCGAGCAAGTCGTCATTCAGATCAAAAATGTAGTCCACTTCTTGTTTGGGAATACAAAGCGTATGTCCTTTTGCCTGAGGCCGGACATCCAGAAACGCCAGGTAGTCGTCGGTTTCAGCAATTTTATGGCAAGGAATTTCGCCATTGATGATTCGAGTGAATATGGAAGCCATGATAAAAATCAGATACTGATGTTGACAATTTCAAACTCCATGATACCGCCGGGTGTATTGACTTTAGCAATATCGCCGATTACTTTTCCCAGCAGACCGTTGCCGATAGGGGAGGTGATGGAAATTTTGGAGAGTTTGGCGTCTGCTTCAGTTTCGGAGACGATTTTATAAGTCATCTCTTTACCTGTTTTCAGGTTTTTGATGGTTACGTTAGTGAGGATCGCTACTTTAGAAGCATCCAGCATGCTCTCATCAATGATGCGGGCATTGGCCATGATGGTTTCCATTTCACTGATTTTTAATTCCAGCAATCCCTGTGCTTCGCGGGCTGCATCGTATTCAGCATTTTCGGAAAGGTCGCCTTGTGACCGCGCTTCTGCAATAGCGCGCGCTGCTTCTGCACGTCCTGTTGTTTTTAACTCCTCCAGTTCATGCTTCAGTTTTTCATAACCCTCGTTCGTCAGATAATTGTATTGTGCCATTTTTATTGATAATGGATTTGAAAGGCAGAAAAAAACAGAAACGCTTTTGACCGGGTGATCAAAAACGTTTCTGCTGTAAAAGTTGCGCAAAGATACGGCGAATTGTTATAAGCAACAATAGCCGGAATTTTTTTTACATATCCAGACGCACGCCCAGGTTGTGAATGCCCTGATAAACATTTGTCTGACGGTATGCATAATCCAGCGACAGGCGGTTGTTGGTGCCTTTACGCAGCGGGAGGCTGGCAGAGAAACCGGCAGAGATACCGCTATCGAGTGTGGCTTCTGTGCTGCCTGGCTGAGCGTCGAACTCGACTTTGTAACCGAGGCGAAGTGCGAAAGTCTTGTTCATGCCGTATTCAGCGCCGACGCCTACCTGGTCGCGCGAGAACGCGTTAGAGGTAAAGTTGCCCAAAACGGTTACACGATTGGTTCTGTCCAGCAGGAAGTCATATGAAGCACCGATATTCAACTGAGATGGCAGTTCGTAAGAAGCGCCACGCTCATAGTAGGTGTTTGGGTATACAAATGTTGGACCCGGGTTAGGCAATGCTTTAGACAAACCTTCGCCGCGGTAAACCATGCGTGAACCTACATTACGGAGCGAAACGCCGAATTTGAAATTATCCTTTTCACCGGTAACGTATTGTACGCCTGCATCCAGTGCAAACGCGCGTGCGCCAACGTTAGAGATGGATTCATTGACAAATTTGGCAGTAGCGCCAACCGAAACCTTGTTGCTGAATACGTGAGCGTAAGAAACACCCAGGTTGAAGTAAGAAGGGCTAAAAGTAGCGCCAGTGCCTTCGGGTGTGTCTTCTGTCGTTGTAATGAAATCACCGAGGTCAAAAGATACCAGGCTGATACCAAAAGCGCCTGACCCCATACGCTGGGCATAACTCAGGGCATTGAGGCTCAGGTCTGCACCTTCCAGGTAGCGCGTGTGTCCGACAGACAATTGCATACGGTCAATACGCGCCAAACCCGCCACATTCATGTACATGGCGTCTGTACCCGTCACCATGGATGTATTCAGGCTGTGCAAACCTGCACTGCGCGCCCACGGGTTAATGAGCAGTTGGTTTGCTCCTGCTTCACCCTGACGGTCGGGGTTGCCAGCTTCAACAGACTGGAATGCCAAAACCGAACAGATGGCCAGCAGAAGTGTATATTTATTGTTCATAAATTGAGTGTTAAGTCAAAAATGGAGAATAAAGGGAGGCATCGGTTAAATGCAGGTTTACACTTAACCGACACCTCCTTGAAATTCGGGTCGTTACAATCCTGTCGGGTCAAACTGTCGGGCGACGCCAAACCATTTTATGGTTCGTTCACCTAACGGCGATTGGACATTGATCAGGTAAACACCACTGGCTACAGGAATGGCTTTTGAGTTTTTCAAATCCCATTCAATAGCCGGAGATATCTGATTGTAGTACTGATACTTCTCGTTGCGGGTGTACTGACGGATAAACTTGCCATCCAGCGAGTAGATCGTAACTGTACATTCTCCTGGCAGGTTAGTGATTTTAACTGTATTGGAGAATGAGCTGGTTTCGTAGTCAGAGAAGCCATAATATGGATTCGGTACTACTTTAACTGAATCCAGTGCATTTTCCTTTTCAGCAGAAGTCAAATCGGTAACAGCCTGACGTCCGGTAATATTGAAGCGATAACGAGGGTTAGAACGCTTGTTTGGACCAGCCTGCTCATCGTACCATGTCTGGAATTTGTTATTTACACGCAGTTTGATCGTTGCATCGTTTGGAATCAAGCCTTCGCGGAGCGACTTCATCTGATAGCCAGGTGCTGTTGCCAGCATACCGGCCCAGGCGATGTTTTTGATCTGCGACGCCTTGAATGCAGGCGGGTTGGCCGCGAATTCAGGCGTAAAACGACGACGAATAGCCTCACAACCATCATAAGGAGTGCTCATAACGTATACCATGTGTTGACCACCCAGTACATAGTTATAGTACTCTGCTGTTCCACCAAAGTTTGGCAGGAACGGTTCGATGCGATTGTCAAAGAACAGGTTGTTCGGGTTGAACAACATGTCGTTACCAGGAGCATTGAACTCTGGGAACAGGTTCGATTTGTAGCAAGAGTTTTCGCCAAAGAAAATGTTCAGGCGTGCACCTGTTTCTACATCAATCGCATAACCCGGGAACCAGCCTGTACCATACATAGGTTGACCCTGATAAGCAGCAGGGATACCGGTAACTGAAGGGTTGATAGCGCCATCAGGATCAGGACGGCCATCGCCATCAGCATCTGTTTTGCCTACGGACAATGCAAAACGCGTGTCGAACATGGCGCGAACCTTACCTGTCGGGCTTTCCGGAGACAGTGCAGAGCCATCAGGCAGTGTGCCTTTCGGGAAGATAGCGTTGGTGTAGTAAGCGTTGGCTGTTTCCACAACGATACAACGGCTCCAGAGTGATGTGTCGCTCGTGAGCACGATATCCACGTTTGGCAATTTGCCTAACAGGGTACGACGAGATGCTTCGTTACCCAGTGCTACACCGTTTGTTGCGTTCATCCAGCCCGGTGTAATCATACGCGTGGTCGGATCCGTCAATTCATTGGCGGCCTCTTTGGTGCGCCAGTCAGCCAGTGCATAAGGTACAAACCAGCCGTCGCCCATGGTGCTCAGGTTAGAGCGTGGGTCGAGATATGCATCTTCTTCCACGGCGCTACCGGTCTTAACAAAGTTGAATGGGTACTCACCATCAGGGAGGCCCACCAGCCATGCACGGTCAGGGTCGCTGTAAGCAACTTCAGCGCCAATGGCGCCATTACCTTTTTGCAATTGTCCGGGCTCTTCAGGTTGTGCAACCTGAACCGAGAATCCGTAGTCTGCAATAACCTGTTCATTGATCGCCGCAATGGTTTTGGCAGAAGCAATGATAGTACCATTCGGCAATGCAAGTTCCCAGCGGGCTGTATCGCGCAACACATTGTCACTGTTGTTGTCATCCACAAAACGGAGCTCATAAGAGCCGTCTTTGACCTCAAACGGATTAAATATGGTGACGGTAAATGGCCCTTTGCCTTCTTTATAGACAATAGCAGTATCGCCTTCAACCACCGGATTACCTTTAATCAACGCGTTACGGCTTTCATCGGTAATATCCAGGAAGTTACCCTGGTTACCAACGCCTTGCAAACGTGTGATTTGAGGACCGTCGCCGTAAGATGCTTTCAATGAAACATCTACAACCGGGCGTGGGATAACCGTGAAAGTAGTGATCGCACCTTCGCCATATCCTGCCTTACGACCTACGAGATACGGGTTAGGTTGTCCTGATTCAACGGTACTGTCAGAGGCCGGTTTGAAATCTGAATAGTTGTTGAATGCATAAGCGATGGCCACATAGTAGTACTTCTTGTGGTTGATCAGTTTCTTGTCATTCGCAGTCGAGAACAGGTCTTCTGTAAGACTGAAAGTACGGCGAACACCCTGGTTTACTTCATTTGTTTTCAATACCGGAACCGGATATGGCTCGTTGCTGAACGGCTGCTCAACATCTTCCCAGTTATACAGTTTGGTCACGTTGTTTTTCAAGTCAACCTGAGCCACCAGACGGCTTTTATCCGTGTTGGTTTCGAAGTCTTTGGCAGAAACGTTCGGGTCAATCAGTTGGTAGATTTTGTAACCTTCGAAACGGTATTTTTTTGCATCAATTGAAATGTCTTCAGGAGCGAAGATGTCATTTTCCTGATATGACTCATTCCAGTTGTTAGTGCCGGTTGAATCCGGATAACCCAATACAGCTACGACTTCGCGATTCAGTTCAATCCAGTTGACGAAAGGAGCGTCAGGGCCGTCCAGCAAGTCAAAGCAGTTATCGAACAGACCTTGAGCCAATTCGTCAGCACGGAAAATAGCCTCTACGTCGGGGCATGGGTGCGGAATATCCGGTACCCAAGGCACACCGATGATGAGTTCGTTTACAGCACCGGGGTTCAGGCGGAATGGACCAGATGCCTGGAGTGTACGACGGTCGGCATAAGGCGGGTTAACCTGGCACATAGACCAGCCGTTTTCGTCGCCTGGCTGGTCAGGGAACACATATTTGGTCGGTGTTGAGCCACCGCGACCGCTGCCGCCTTCTGTTACGGCTTCACCGTCGCGCCACAGACCTTTCAACAGGTTGTAGTATTCATCGTCACCGCCCGGGTCTTCTGTGCCCGGAGGTGCGTTGGTACCGTTGTGGTAAGTGAAGGATGACATACCGATTTCCACTTCATCCAAAACCTCAGTACCAGTGCTGTCCAGAATCTGGCGCAATGGGCCACGGAAGTAGTCAATACCCAGAATAGGAACTTTTGCGCCATAAGTTGTTACACCCTGGTCGCAAGAAGCGCCTGGCTGACCGTCAACGGCATCCTGGTTGTACACAAACATCAGGTCACGAGTTGTATCGCAACCGATATAGTCATCAAGATAGCAGCCGAGGTCCGGGTCGGCCCACATAGCGAAGTAGGTTGAGTCAATGTATTCCGTTGCGCGGTTAATCAGTTTGTAGCGCTGGAAAGTCATGTCGTTCAATTCGTCATTGGTTACATAACCGAACGCCTGAACCTGAATTTCCATCTGGATTGCGTCGCCTTTGGTATTGGCGTGCGAAGCGCCACCTCCCTGGTCGTTATAGATCCAGAAGATCATTTCGTCAGGGTACTGGTTCAGTGGGCAGTGGCGAATGTCAATAGACGGATAGTCGCCTTTGAGCGGGTCAAAAAGACAGTCGTTGTCATTGTCATAAAAGCTGGCAAGACCTTGTTTGGTGAAAGGCAGGTCAAAACCCCAAACGTCAACGAAGTAAGGGTTGCCTTTTGCGGGCCAGCCACGAATGTTACGTGGTAGTTCTGCAACAGTTTTTGCGCGAAGAGACTGACGAATTTCGTCGCCTGTTACGCGGAAGTGGCGGTCCCACTGGTCGCATTGAGCGCGGTCAGTTGTACCGTCTTCGCGAAGCGGGCCAGTCCAGCAGTCATTCAGACCGTCGTTACGATAGTTCTGGCAAGCCAGTTTCAAACTACCGCCCGGGTCACGTCCGCCCAGCCATACAGCGCCGGCAAACAGGGCCGAAACCTCGCGTTGACCAGTAGCCGGGTCAACTTTAGGGACAATGTATTTACCGTCGTTCAAGTCCCACCAAATGTCGCCACCAGCCAGAAGGCGAGCGCGCACGTTATTGATGGACTGGTCAATTTGCGCCAGCGAGTTGGCGCAAACATCACGGTACTGCACCGGTTTCACGGTGTATTTTTTGCCTATTTCGCGTTCGGGCAAGTGGGCAGACGCAGTGCCACCCAGCACGAACAACAAGGCAAAAGCCATGATAAATTGTATATAACGCATGGTTGATAATGTTTTTTTGTAAAAATCAGGCACAGATTTCAGGCGAAAAGTGCGGTGATCAATCCTGAAAACCGGCCTGATTTTTACGAGTTTTATGAGCAAAAAGCAAAGAGTGCAAATTGTTCAGTCAGGAATATCAAAATTCAAACGAAGCGCCTACAAACATGCGACGTGGCTGAGTGTAGTTGTTCGGGTTGAGGAGCAACCAGGAATAAGCATCCAGGTAAGCCTCGCGGCTCTTGCCAATTTCCTCAAGGCTCTCAACAAAACCGCGACCTTCCGCGGTGGCCAGGTAGCCATCGTCGGTTGGTGAACCTGTAGCGCGATACACAGCTACGGTGTTCTTACGGTTGAGGAGGTTGGTCACACGGAAATATATGTTCAGGTTGAGCGGGTTTTTACCTTTTGTCAGCGCAAAAGACTTGTCAACACGCATGTCGAGGTTGAAACGCCATGGGAAGCGGTTACCGTTGATGGCGCCTGCGATACCAGCGCTACCAAAACGAGTCGGGCGAATCGCCTGAGTGTACGGACGACCGGAAGCAGAAACCATCTGGAGGTTAACACCGAAGTTTTCCAGAATGTTGATGCCATTGATGGTTGGGCCATTGTACTTGTCGCCATCAAAGTAGCGATAGTCAATCGTCGCATTGAAGTTGTGGCGCTCGTCGAACGTCAGCGGAATCAGCGTGCGGATGTTACCACGGCTGGAGATATTGCGCTGTGAGTTCGGGTCAGAACCTGTACCGTCTGCGAATTGCAGGGTGTAAGCCAGACGCATTTCAATATTGTTTTTGCGACGCAGGTCATACTGCCATGTGAAGCCTTTAACCGTACCGAAGTCAAGGTTACCAAATGTGCGGTAAGAACCGATCGTTGGTACGTACAGGAAGTTACGTGTCTGTACCATATCGCGCATTTCACGATAGTAAGCCGAGAATTTCAACGCAGAAAACTCGTTCAACTTTTGCTGGTAACCTACTTCGTAGTCAACGACGCGCTCTGGTTTGAGGTTGGCGTTGTTGGTCGGCGTACGGTCAGGAATGTTGAAGTTGAAATAGTTCAACGGCGTTACCTGCCAGTTGTCTGAAGGGCGCTGAACCAGCACGTCATAGTGTGCAAAGAAGTTAGCGATATCAGAAATAGGCAGCGAGAACGAGATACGTGGCAGCCACAGCAACTGAGGCGTATAGTCTTCGAAAGATGTACGATAGTCGTAACGCGGGTCAGTGATGTTGTCACCGATCACAGTATCTTGCAGGAATGGCGTAACGATACCGCCACCAAAGATCAGGTTTCCATCGTTGGCTTGTGTGCCGTCAGGGTAGTACCAGGTATCACCGCTGCGATAAGCTTTAACTTCATTGCCTTGCGGTTCAGTTACATACACCTTGAAGTCATCATCGATGTTGTCTGGCTTCGCACTGGCGCCTGTAACTGAACGGTGGAAGTCGCCTGCATTAATGATCTGATACAGTGAATACGGGTCGCGCATTACTTGTGTATTCAGGTCATAACGCTCAGCACGCAGACCCAACTGGAAGATCATTTGCTTGATCTGGAATTTATCCTTGATATAAGCAGCCTGATACAACGGGTTCAGTGGTGCAACCGGGAAGTCACGAATGTTCTGTGCGTTTTTGTGTGTGAAGAAATCACCGAAAGTGTATGAACCGTTTTGGTTGGCGCCTGTGTAGTCGTAACCCCAGTAGTCAACAGTGTTTTCGTCGGTCAATTCACGAGCAGAGAACATGTCGAGCGTCAAATTGTCTGGAGTCAGGTTGTGCACATTGAAGTACTCGTACCAGCCCTGAGTTGCCTTGGTCGGCGCGCCTTGTGCTTCGCGAATACGATCGTGAGAGGTGTAGTCGGAAGAGAAGTTGCCCTGAGGTGCGTAAATACCTACGTCAACGCCTGGAGGCAGGATAATGGTCGAGAGTAACTTGGAAGAGTCCAGACCGCTGAACTTATTCGCGTTACGGCTGGCCAAATCCCACAGTGCCATTGGCGAAATACGCCAGCTACGGCTTATGCGTTGTTCCTGCATCAGACCGAACTGGATGTTGTGGACGCTGTTTTTACCTAATTTCAGGTCAAAGCCGCTATTAGCATTAATGGTGATACGGTCGTCTACCTTTTTGATGCTGCGGTTGTAAATTTGACCGGCATTGGCAAACATGTCTGACCACAGGTTGTCGTAAACACCCGTGTACAGGCCATTACGCATTTCGAAGTCATCATAAGCGCCATTACCGAACTCATTGTAATTGTTGAGTACCGGATTCGGGATGATCACTTCTTCGCTGCCCGGACGAACGTATCCAGGTTTGTAACTGCCAAAAGTGTAGTTGTTAGTCCAGTCAATGTGGGCGATACCCTGAGGCGTTGGTCCAAACACCGGCACGTTTTCGAAGTCGAAACGACCGATATAGCCATAGTCAAAGAAACGATCCTTGTGGCGTGGGTCTTCCTTCTTGCTGGTCTCATGCTCATAAGCGAAGCTCAGCGAGTAGTTGGCGTTGGAAATGCTGATGCGGCTGTTTTCGCTCTTGCTGCCATTGTCACTGCCGAGGCGGTGACGGAAACGAGCGATACCGCGATAGCGTTGCTGATATTCCGTAGGATTGTTGTGGCCATTCATGATGCGCCATGTAGCAAAGCCGCGGTCGCCGGCATTTCCATCCAGGTCGTCGTTGCCATTGAACTGGTCGCGTGTGTCACGGAATGTTCCTGTTACGCTGAAATCAATATTATCCGTGAATTTGAAATCCAGTTTACCCGTCAGGTCAATATCGGTACGAGCCTGATTTGGGCGATAATCCAGAAAATCAATGCTATCGTTGGTCAAAAACTCAGCAGCGGCAATCTCGCGACCACGACGTGATACGATCGGGTGTGCTTCGATGTTTTTCAGCACGCTTTCTTTGATGACAGCAACAGGCAATGCAGGCGGGTCGTCATCTTTCTGGTGGTTATACTGACCTGACAGACGGAACCCGATAAGTGTGGTTTTAGAGCCATCGGCTTTTTTACGCTTGACGATCGGGCCGCTGACGTTGGCAGTAGCCAGCAACCAGCCGTAAGGGTCAAGACCGTTGGAGTTTTCCACCTCCACAGCACCGTGATAATCACTGGCCGGGCCTTTGGTAACGACGGAGATGACACCACCGGTTACGTCGCCGTATTCAGCGCCGAGACCACCGGTTACGACGGCCAACTGTTCGATGTCCTGAACAGGAGGAGGCGTACCTGCCACGCGGACACCATCAATGTAGTAGTTCGTTGCGTTGGCGCGCGAACCCTTGATGTTGATGTCGCCACCGTCAATCGAGGTTACACCCGCTGTAGTGGCTACGATGGCAGCAACGCTACGGGTAGGCAGGTTTTCGATCTGATCAGATGTCAGGGTCTGACCTTGCTCGGTTTTGTCCTGCTCGATAAGCGGAACCTTGAAGGCCGTCACGACAACGACATCCAGAACAGTGCCTTCCGACATTGTAACGTCGGCGGTGTTGATTTTGCCCACAATCACGCGAACACCGGTTGTGCGGGCAGAGGTGTAGCCGGTGTAGGACACTTCCAAGTCGTAAGTACCCGGATCAATCTGGAGGCGATACACGCCGTCCACATTGGTGACGCCACCGCGAACGATGTCAGTGCCTTTCAGCACCTTTACCGAAGCTCCGATGAGGCCTTCTCCTGTGGCGTCAGAAACCTTGCCGGTAAGCACGGTTTGAGCGCACAGAGTGCCAACCCCGAAGAGCGTCGCAATGGTCAATAGTAAAGAACGTACCATAGAACAGAGGTTAAGATAAAAAATTTGTTTGGCGATAATATTTGTCTTCACTGATTCAGGTCAATGAAATTTGATTGAGTTTTTGCAACAGGACTTTTGCCATCCTGAGTTTTGAATCATGCGTCCATCCGGCAATGTGCGGACTGACGACAACATTTTTCATGGCGTATAGTTGCTCATACATTTGGGTTTCATCCGGGGTGAAGGTCGCGGGTTTTTCATTTTCGAAAACATCCAGACATGCACCACCTATTTTCCCGCTTTCGAGCGCCTCTACTACATCCTTCGTTTTAATACAAGCGCCTCTTGAAGTATTCATCAGCACAAAACCTGATTTACAATGCCCGATAAAGTTTGCATCCACCAGGTGTTTGGTTTCCTGAGTCAAAGGCAAATGAAGGCTGATGATATCTGCTTGTTGCTGTATGTTTTCCAGCGTTGTTTCTTTGGCAAAAGGGGTGTCTGATGCGTATCCGACAGGCAAATATTTGTCAAAAATCAAAATTTGCATGTCCATACCCTGCAATTTTCTTGTAAAACTATTTCCGGTATGCCCAAAACCGATAATACCGATGGTTTTTCCCATGAGTTCCCAGCCTCTGTTTCTCTCACGCTCCCAAATTTTTGCGCGCACTTCCTGATCGGCAACCATCAAATTATTGGACAGTGCGAGCAACATCCCCAGGGCCTGTTCGGCCACTGCATTTCTGTTTCCCTCCGGACTGCTGATGATGGCTACTCCTTTTTGTGCGGCGTATTGCCTGTCCACAATTTCCATTCCCGACCCCAATCGTCCGACAAACCGCAAAGAAAGTGCTTTATCCAGAAAAGCCTGATTAACCAGAATTTTACTGTTAATGATCAATCCTTCGTATTCATGAATGGTCTGTAGCGTTTCGTCCGGCGTAATATCCGGTTTGAAATCACATGCATATCCCATTTCCTGAAGTCCCTGAATCAGTTCAGGGTGGCAATCGTCTGTGATCAGGACTCTCTTCACGCTTGTTTGATGTGTCGAAATTAGGCATTATTCCATGCCTGATTTTGTCAGATTGTGTGAAATCGGACATTCACTGTGCGAATGCCCCTGTTCGGGTTTGTGAACTCGTTGGCACAAAGTTGGCATTTTTCAAAAACCTGACAGACCTTTGCTGCGATTGCCGCCCGATCTGCGAGTGTCGCCAAAACTTCGACCAGCGGCAAAGATATTTAGACCACGATATGAAAGGTATCTTTTTTTGCACACTGACGATTTTAGCATTTTCTCACTGCCAAACTGCCCAGCAGGACAAGCCTGAACGAACGGTGGTGGACTGCTACGTCCGACTCGATCAGGCAGAAGGACGCATTATGGCTGAAGCCACATTGAATCAGGGAGAACCCACGCCCAAACCCGCTGAAGCAAAAGGCGGCATTACTTTCCAGCGCATTAAAATGGATCTGCTGAAACAACGCGGCCTGTCTTACAGGGTTAGTTATCCGGCAGCGTACACCCGCGATTTGCTTTTTGAATGGCAAATGAATGAAAAGGGTAAAAAGCAGTCTGTTCAACTGCGCATGGACGAAACCAAAAATTTTCGGATGAATAACAACGGTATCGTTCATCTCGACTCGGTTTCGACCCTGACCTGGGAAGGCGCGCCGCTGGAACGCGGCGAAACCCTGGTGTTGATGTGGGAAACTCTCGACCGGCGCAGTACCGTGCCGATGGAACTTTACCAGTCGGGTAGCGAACCGCGCGTCGAATTTCCGGCAGCCAAAATGCGCGAACTGGCACCGGGAAAATGGTCGCTCTACCTGGTTCGTCGCCGATTGATCAAATCCAACATTGATGGGGTAGAAGCCACCGGCGTGACGGAATATTTCTCCCAAATGGACACGATTGAGGTGCGTGCCGGGAAACGCAAGTAGGCTGGTAGGTTGTTGAATTGGTTATTTGTGGAACAACCAATATCATCAGGCGCTGTCACCCTGAACGCAGTGAAGGGTCTGCTACCCATGAAGTGAGCCAGAACACAACTGTTTGACCAGATCCTTCACTGCGTTCAGGATGACAAATTCCTTAACCACCCACCCACTCACTTAAACTGAATGGCGCGTACGGGCGCAATTTTGCTGACCACCAGCGAGGGCAAAATCAGAAACAGTAATGTAATGACAATGGTGCCGAGGTTAATACCCAGGATGGTCATCCATTGAATTTTTACGGGGGCGTAGGCCAGGTAATAATCCGTTTCATTCAATTTGATGAACTGGAATTTTTCCTGTAAAAATCAAAATGCCAGTCCGATCAGGTTGCCCCAGAACATACCGCTCAGGGTAATCATGGACGCATGAT
>JADZBJ010000058.1 GCA_020852155.1 Saprospiraceae bacterium
GCGCTAGTGCGGTTATCATTGGTGGTATTGAAAATAGTTCTACTTCATTACAATATACATGTACTAGAATGCAATTGGCTCCTGATGGTCAGATTTATGTGACCCAATATTTAGATGAAAAACAATTACATCGTATCGCGCAGCCTGACCGCAAGGGAAAAGAATGTGAATTTATTAAGTTCGGTTTGGAGTTGCCTACGAGACACTCTGCCAACCTGCCTTATTTCCCCAACTACAACCTTGGACCACTACCACCGCAAGACAGTCTTGATTGTGCGTCCGGGCGGTTTATTTTACAGCCCAATCCAGTGAATCAGGATTTAACTATTTTGTCTTTGCCCTGCCATGAAACAGACTGGTCAATTTTCAATAGCTTAGGTCAGTGGCAAATGGATGTATCAGTAACAGATGTGGACAAGGATACTCACCTTGACGTGAGTCGGTGGCAGTCAGGTATCTATTTGTTATCAGGTCGAAGTAGTTCCGGCAAAAAACTGACTTATAGATTCGTGGTAGCGCATTGAAGCGCTTATTCGCCCATCCATTCTTCTTCCTGATAATCATCCTGGTGAAACAGCGGCTCTTCAAAAGCCATTTCACTTTTGGCAATCACGACCGTTGCCACGGCATTACCAATGAGGTTGGTGATGGCGCGCGCTTCCGACATGAATCTGTCCACGCCAAGCAGCAGCGCCAGTCCTTCTACCGGAATACGATTCAGGGATGCCAGGGTGGAGGCCAACACCACAAAGCCAGCGCCGGTGACGCCTGCCGCACCTTTGGAGGTCAGCATCAGCACGCCCAGGATGGTTATCTGGTCAGCCCAGGAAAGATCAATGCCATAAGCCTGTGCGATAAACAGCACAGCCATGGAGAGGTAAATGGTCGTCCCGTCGAGGTTGAAAGAGTAGCCTGTGGGTACGACCAGCCCGACGACCGAGCGATGGCAGCCGAATCGTTCGAGCTTTTCCATCAACTGCGGCAAAACCGATTCGGATGAAGAAGTGCCCAGCACCAGCAATAACTCCTCCTTAATATGCCGAAGCAAAGCCATGATCCGAAAGCCATACCAGCGGCAGATCAATGCCAGCACGACGAAAATGAACAAACCCATCGTGACATACACCGATAACATGAGTTTGCCCAGACTCAATAAAACGCTCAGTCCAAACTTGCCAACGGTGTAAGCCATGCCCCCGAAAGCGCCAATGGGCGCCAGCCGCATGATGATGTGCAGCACCTTGAAAAGGGCTTTATTGAAGCGTTCAAAAGAGGCTAGTAATTGTTGGCCGGATTCGCCCAGCCCGTTCAGGCTGATGCCGAATAGAATGGCGAAAAACAGAATTTGCAGGATATCGCCTTCGGCAAATGATTTGATGACATTGGAAGGTACGATGTGGGTGAAAAACGCCACCCAGTCCATCTCGGCTGCGGCTTTTTGGTATTGCTGCACTTTGTCGCCTGACGACTGGGCCTGACTGATGTCAATGCCAGCGCCGGGTTGTACGATATGCGCAACGCCCATGCCGATGAGCAGCGCCAGTGTTGTAACAATTTCAAAGTAAATGAGTGATTTGCCACCGATTCGACCCAATTTGCTAACACTCCCGACGCCGCCAATACCCAGCACAATGGTCAGAAAAATCACCGGGCCGATGACCATTTTAATCATATTGACAAAGGTGTCGGCCACGGGCTTCATTTCAGCCCCCCAGGATGGTGCGACAACCCCCAATACGACGCCCAGAAAAATGCCGACAATCACTTGCCCATACAAACTGCGAAAAAACGTCGGCATATCACTCAGAAAGGGTCAATCTGCCAAAAATACCGGCATCAATCCAGCCGCGGTTTTTGTCGGCGCCTTCTACGCGGACATTGCCCATGAAATTTTCGCGTTCGGGCGAATGGTCGTTATCACAGTAGGCGAGTGCAAAGCCGATCACTTTTCCGTTTTTCAGCAGTTTCGGTATGTTTTCGCCGCCGTCCTGGTATTTTTTACCATCATAGAGTTTTACGGCGACTTCCCAAATGTTGCGCTGGCCTTCGCTGGTGCGGCGGCTGATACAGTGATCGTTGTAATATTGAAATGAACTGTCCGGTGCAATATCCACCACTTTGCCGTCGAGGGCGATGTGGTAGGCAAAAGCGTTGTAGTTGTATTGATGGTTGCCGCCGGAAGCGTCTTCATCCACGAATACCTCGAGGCAGTCGTCGTCCCAGTATTTCACTAAACCGTCTTCGTGCGTATCGGTGATAACATCGTCGTTGATTTCGGCCAGGATATAGAGATTGCCTTCATCCCAAAGCACTTTGTAGCGACCAGCGTAATCCTGCGGCGCAGGCGTCTGACCAATCCATGCCTGATCGAGCGGGAGCCATTCGGCGTTTTGCCAGGCTGCGTCATTGGCGTTGCCATCAATCAGCGGGCTGCCATAAGCGGCGGTAAATTGCTGGTGGGTGGTGTCTTCTACCTGAGCGGGCGTTTCCGAAGAGTTCTTTTGAAGGAAAATGAAGACGAGTGTCAGAAATGCGATGCCGAGGGCAATGTAAGTGTCGCGATTCATGAAATGACGGTTAAAAAATGTTTAGTAAAAACTATGGCTAAAGGTAAATGGTGGAGGGTAGAAGGTTAAGGGCCGAAGGTAGCGGGAATTAGAATGAATTTATCAAAAAGAAACCGGCACGTTCTGCACAAGAGAACGGCCGGTTAGTCCATACCTTAAAATGAGATTGGATTAAAAGCATAATTGCGGGTGCATTATGCCATTGTAAAATGTTTCTTTATCATGGTCAGGGGACAAATGTAGCGATACTCGCAAGACATTTAAATGATGTCCTAAAAATATTTTCCGGGGTCGTGTTGGTAGCGCCTCTTTTTAGGCGGAAAGAGGAGTAATTTTAGGTAAAAACCGGCCACAGCACCCAATCCGGCCAACAAACCGCCCATAAAACCCGTAGCCATCAGCAAATGCGCGGTCTTCAGGCCCATGAATAATTCGCCGATTTTGGCCGACAGCAGGCTGGCGTTTTTGACATCCTGCCACAGTGCAGCGAAGTACCAAAGCGTCGAACCCGCCAGGAAACCCTTGCCAAACATGACGGCCACACCGCCTTCAGTAAACAACATGGCAGCGATGGCGGCCACGATGGCGATGCTCCACCAGGGAAGACCCAGCCAGCAGGCTGCGCCGCCAATCCAGATGGCTAACGTGAAAAAGGTTGCTTGTTTCATGTGCAAAGTTTATTCATCGAGCATGACGACATCCATCGGATCGGTGCTTTCCATGTAGAGTTCGTCAATTTGTTTTTTCAAAATCGGGTGCACCAGATCGCCGGCAATTTCCATCAGTGGCGCAAGAATGAAATTGCGCTTGTGCATTTCAGGGTGTGGAATATCCAGCCCTTTATCGCGAATGACCCGGCGGCCATACAGCAGAATATCCAGATCAATCGTGCGCGGGCCCCATTTTTCGTTGCGCTCGCGGCCGAGACCGCGTTCGACTTCAGTCAGGGCTTCCAGCAAATCGCGGGGCGTCATGATGGTATTAATCATGATAATCTGATTCAAAAACGCTCCCTGATCGGTTTTTCCCCAGGCTTCAGTTTCGTACAAATGGCTTTCTCGGGCAATTTTGCCAATGCTTTTGTGAATGCGCGTTTTGGCGTCTTTGATCAATGCGCGACGGTCGCCCATGTTACTGCCGAGGCTAATATAGACATTGATGTATTTTTTGATGGGCGAGTATCCGGTGTCCACACCAGGCGCTGCCTTGCTGGCTGGCGCTGCTTTGGAAGGACGCGCAGTCGCTGTTTTCTTTCCGGGCGTAAAATTTTTTCCAACAGGTGCACCGGCCTCGGCGGATGGTTTGGCCGGGCGTGCCGCGACTGTTTTTTTATCAGACGCAGGTCTGGGTTTTGCCGCAGGCAAATCTTTTTTCTCTCGTTTCGGTGCAGGCTTGAATGATTTGGCCATGGAATAGCAGATTTTTAACCCGGATTTAGGTGGTTTTGAAGGTTCCCTGGGGCGATTTTCAGGATTTATATTAAATTATCGTTCAAAATGGTTTTACATTGACGATAATCGGGCGGCAAAGGTAGTTTGCCCGACGTTGGTAAACACGGATTAAGGTGAATATTTCATTCCGGGCGCGCAGATTTCAGCGGTTGTTTAAAATTCCCTCACTGGCTCAAAAAGGCATCTTTTGCCGCCATCCTTCCCGTTTTTTTCAGGCTGAAACCCCTGCTTTACCCCGAAAAAAAGATCGGCTATCGTCAAAATCTGCTCTTTTTGAATCCAGCAGGGAAATTTAAACAACCGCTCAGGAA
>JADZBJ010000059.1 GCA_020852155.1 Saprospiraceae bacterium
ATAAGTGTTACTCTTGTCGGTACTATCATCTTCGTTGCCAGATTTATCATGATATTTCTGTTTAATAACAGCACCGCCCCCTCTTATTTCGGCGTAAGGGCGCCAGGTATTTGCCTGAAAATAATACCTGACAAAAGGGCCGTATGAAAATCCGGTAACCGAGGCGGTACTATAATCGTCTTTTGTCCAAACGGATTGAGCGCTCAAGTGTCCACCAAGCGCCAGATTTTCTGCAACAAAGTAGCCGAATACCGGGGAAATATTAAACGAATTTAACTTCTCGCTGCTTTTGACCACAGTACCATCCGAGCGCTTGTATTCCGTATGCACCGTGCCAAATCCTATACCGAGGTTGTTATGTTCGCTTGGTAAATAGAATTCGAGCGGGAGATTACCGCCTGCAATGTTGGTGGATGAACCGATGATGTAGCGTCCTTTTTCGGTTTGGGCATGAAGAACTGAAAAGAGCAGGCATGAAAAAAGAAAAATCAGATGCGTTTTCATAATGTAAAAAAAGTTAAGAGTGACGTGTATGTGTTTAGGGGTGCTAATGCTCGGTAACGGCATTGGAAACGTCGCCTTCTTCAAAAGGCAGCCGGATATGCGAAACGGCGCCGTTGTCATTGTAATAGTCAAATTGTCCGCCCCGGCCTTCGGTAATAATGCGCACCAGTTTCAATCCGACCGAGGCTTCACCTGTAGCCTGATGAAGCACCTGTGATGTGAATCCTGGCCCGTTGTCGCGCACAGTCAGCAGGATGTCGTTGCCCCGGGTGCACAGGTCAACCCCAAGCATAGGCGCGGTGCTGCCGGCAAATGCGTGCTTGAAGCAGTTCTGAAGCAATTCATTGATTGCCAGCCCGATATGCACGGCAACGTCCATTTCGATGTGAAGTTTTTCGATATTAAAGGCTGTTTTTACCGCCCTGCCCCCGGTATCGTTTGCCCGCAGCAGGTGTTGGGTCAGGTCATAAATGTATTCGCTGATGCTGATGGCGGTAAAACTCCGGGCATGAGGTTGGTATAACAGCCGATGGATCATGCCCAGTGCATCTATGCGCGCTCTGGCGTCTTCGAGCGCCTCTTTGGTTTTCAGGTCTTCGACCTCGTTCATTTGCAAAAACAGGATGCTGCTGATTTCCTGGAGGTTGTTTTTAGTACGATGGTGCAACTCACGAATCAGGGCCTCCAGTTGTTGGCCCTTTTCTGATAATGTGGCGTTGGCGGCCTCTACTTTGGCTTTCCCGCGTTTGGCGCGGCGGCTTTCACGGGCGTAGAAAAAAGCAGCAAGTATTGAACTACAGACAGTCATGGCAATCAGGCTGTAATTCCATTTTCTCTTTTCATTTAATCGGTCGAGGTTCAGTTCATTTTCATCCCGGATCCATTTCAGGGTATCGCGCGCCATCATCAGTTCCTGATTCACCTTGATTCTTTCCGACTCGTTGCGTTTCATCTGCGCCGACTCGTTGTGCAATTGATTCAGCACTTCCGACAGGGCAAGGCTCTTGGTGTTCAGGTCGAGATTGAGCGAATCAATTTCCATGCTCAGGCGTTTTGACAGGCGTTCGTCGTTGTTTTTTTCCTCCTGAAGATTTCGTTTGGTCGCTTCCAGTTCGCTTAGTTTTTGGTGTGCCTGCAGGAGTTCGTTTTCGGTGCGTGTCAGGGCAAATTGCTGATTGGTCAGCAGTTGGTTGGATTGTTCGATTTTAAATTCAAAAACATTCAGGTTGGTGGAAAGGCTGTCTCTGCGCTGTTGTATTTTTGAAATCTGACTTTCCAGCAATTTGATGGAATCTTCTTTTTCCAGCATGGAAATTTTGAGAAAATCCATCATAATCGGAATTACCGAGGGGGTTTCCTTTTTCAGGTCTTTCACGTAGTATCGTCCGAGTTTGCGCAACGCCTGTCTTTGTTGCTGTTCGAGTGCCAGTCGTGCTTTTCGGAATTTTTTTTCAGCGCTTGAAAACTCGCTCCGGTTTTTGTGATAGACCATCCTGGATTGCCCGGGAGAATAACTTGCCTGAAGCCGCTCAAATGAAGCCTTTAATTGCTGTTGATAGTACCGGGCTGTATCCAGACGGCGGTTGATCTGCCTTAGTTGTTCGCTGATAAGGCCTGCTCCTTCACGCATGGAAAGGCAGTTGTCCGATTGGCCTTCGGCGCATACGCGGGATTTCATGCCGTCGAAAACATCGGCGTATCTTAACAGGTTGACCGGAAGGCGATTGAAAAAGCGCTGCGCTTCGGCATACTGCAAGGCATCTTTCTGGAACAACCTGGCAGATTCGTCAGTTTGTGCCGCCAGCAGGCTGGAGAGCGCAAATGCAAGTATGGTCAATATGGCTGATTTCATAGCCGGTCGTTCGTTTTGTATGCCTCAAAAGTGTGGCAAGAGCGATCATGGGCTATAATATCGTTTGAGAAATACCGGATTTTCTTTGTGAAATTTACTCAAGCGCAAAAAAGAACCCATATTTGCCCAATATTGAATATTTAGTCAGCCCAAATTGGTTTTGAACGACTAATGTCTGTAAATCATTGAAAATCAGGAAAATCAATCATGTAAATCTTTAAAATCAATTAAAACCGGGTATAATATGCTCAACATCACCCTCATCGGCGCCGGCCGAATCGCCTGGCATCTCGGTCGGCGACTGAAAGCCAAGGGGTTTCCCATCAGGCAGGTTATCAGTCGTACGCCCGAACATGCCGAAAAACTCGCTCAGACGCTGGGTTGCGACTGGTCGTCGGATTGGTCGGCGATCAATTCAGATACGGATTGGTTGCTGCTTGCGGTGCGCGATGATGCGATAGAAGATGTAGCAATGGTGTTATCGGCGTATGTGCCGGGCGCTTTTGCTACGCATACGTCAGGTGCGACGCCGGGTGCTGTGCTGTCGCCGTTTTTCGAGCGATACGGCGTATTTTACCCTTTGCAGTCGTTTTCGCAAGACCGCGTTCCGGTGTGGTCAAAAATCCCTTTTTGTGTGGATGCCCATGCGGATGAAGACCTTTTATTGCTGAAGAAAATTGCCAAAACAATCGGCAATCTGGTGTATCGGGTGGATGACCAACAAAGGGCTTTGCTGCATGTCGCCGCAGTATTCGCCAATAATTTCGCCAACAGGTGTTTTGCGCTGGCCGAACAAATTCTCGATGAGAAAGGATTGCCTTTTGAAATGCTGCACCCCCTG
>JADZBJ010000060.1 GCA_020852155.1 Saprospiraceae bacterium
TCAACCTGTTGACTGGTTCGTTACTGGCCAGTACCCCGATTTTCACCACGCTGCACAGCGTATCCGCAGAAAAGGCATTGCTCACCCGGAGGCAGACGGTATAAATGCCATCTTGCGCATAGAGGTGTACGGGACTGGTATCCTGGCTCGTTGTGCCGTCGCCAAAATCCCAGTGCCAGGTATTCGGCTCATAGTCAGACAGGTCTGTAAAAGTTACCCTTCTGTATTCAGTAGAATCTTCCAGTTCGTACCTGAAATTGGCTAATGGATGATTGTCTATGCCAAGGGTATCGCAGGGGCTGCCGTCTATGGGGCCGAGGCGGTAGTTGGGGAAGTTGGGAATAGTATGGTCATTATATATATAATGATAGATACTGTGCTGCCTGAAATCACAATCTGTACCACTTCGATTCGGAAAATTCACAGTATGGAAATGAAATGTATTGACAGAACCCACATAAATACGCCCATCGGGGCCAGACTGCCCCAAAAAGAAAATATTGGGATAAATGCCGGAAATGAAGCCGTCAAATTCGGCGATGACCTCCTCTGTAGCAAAAACATCAGGCGCATGAAGATCGTATTTATAGACCACCAAATGATTGAAGACATATAACCAGCGTGAATCAGGGGAAAAGGCAACGCCTTGGTATACACTTGTGTCAGGGGCGGGAAAATGCGTAGATTGGTTACTTAGCTCTCCAGTACACCTGTCAAAATCAAATAAATCAATTCGTGATGGAGTATAAAGCAAATCGCGCTTAATGGAAATATATTTACTGCCATCTGGAGAGAACTGTGATTGCCCCCAACCTTTGGGAAACCATGAATCAACCGTTTGCGTGCGAATTTTTAGTATGGTGTCTGGTGTTACCAGACCAACATGGAATTTATCTGAATATGCCTTGTGTTCCAAAAACCACCAATCCCTGCCATTAGCATGTTTGACTGCGGTTAAGTGTCCCCAATCCATCGAATCTTGTACTATGAGTTGCTTCTTTTTGACGACGGATCCCAAGCCATTATTTAAATTCATGTCTATGATACAATAGTACAATTTCCAGCCCATTACACTGGCTGGGCTTGGCGTATTATCTTCCAGATTAAGCAAAACATATTGCCCTGAATGCCCCGGTCGTGGTAGTGCAATTGCTCCTTGAGGTGCAATGAGTCCATACCCGCCAGGGTTGTTAATAATACCATTCCCATTTTGCATCAATTGATGATTTTTGGCGTAAATTTTCTCTCCATTGCTGTAAAAAAGCAAATTGCCACTGCTGTCACTCATAACAGCCGCAGTCGTTGAAAAATTCATATTGTACTGCTGCCGCTCCAGCACTTTCACATTGGATGGGTCTGAAAAATCAAACATTGCTAGGCCATTTTCATCATTTAAAGGAGTTTGTGTTCCTCCTCCATAGCCTATCAACCACCAGTTGTCGTGTTTTTGGGCAAGCATATGCGTAGAGAGTAGTAAAAGCAGGGAAAAAGTAAGGATTGCTCTCATGTTTAAGGATATAGTAATGCACTGTTTGTGAGTGAAAGTTCCGCCGAACCCCGTTCGGCGATGCTACGTGTGGTCGCTGAACGGGGGCACGCCGAACGGGGTTCGGCGGTACTACGTTCGGCCGAACTCGCTCGCGAGCATTTTTAATGCGAAGTGCAACGGCTGCAAGTCTCCGACTTGCATAGTTCCTTTTGAATGCTAAAAATCAAAAGTCGGAGACTTGCAGCCATCAAGTGTCGCGTCAGAGACGCTCACCAGCGATAGAGGGAAATGAAAACAGGGGGATAACGAAACCGATTTGCATCAGAAAGCGTGAAAAAACGTGTCCGGATCAGGATTAACTGGATTTTGGGGAAGAGCAGGCGTCGGATATTTCATCTACGAGGCCCGATATAAGCATATAAATATAGAAACGTTTCGGGCTGTACAGCCAATAGAATATTCTTGTTGACAAAAGTAACGAAAAATATTTGACCTACGCGGCTCAAAAGCGAGTTTTTTGTGTTAGAATTTGTCAGAATGTCAAATAAGGGGGCATTTCATCAATATCCAAGCCCGACGAATCAAAAAATGACTCCCCTCGCCAGCATTTTTAATGCGATGTGCAACGGCTGCAAGTCTCCGACTTGTATTGCTACTTTTGAATGACAAAAATCAAAAGTCGGAGACTTGCAGCCATTGGGCGACGCTACACTCGGCCTACGCTCACACGCCGAACAGGGTTCGGCGGAACTGGCGGATGCTTACAACGTGAACCTCAAACGACCAAACACATAGCGGCCGTTGAAACCCATTTGCTGTACGCGACGCGAATACACGAAGCGTCCAGCGCCCATGTTGGTCGAGTGCGTATGGCGATCCTGATACACATCAAACAGGTTATTCGCGCCGATAGCCAGATTCAACTGTTTTAACAACTGATAGTTGATGGTCAGGTCGGTGGATAGTTTCGGATTGAAGGTCTGATCCAGTGCTTCGACCTTGTTGCCGTTGAAGGCATTGACGAAAGTTGCATTGGATGGCACGCCGTTCGACTTGGGCCAGGTGGCCTGGTTAGCAAGGTCTTCGGGCGCCAGATAAGTCACTTTGCCCCAGTAAGCATTGCGCAGCATGATGCCCAGTTTTCCGGCTTTGTAATTCAAGGTCAATGCAGCCTTCGAGCGCGGATTGGCCACTTCGATGCGGCTTTGATCTTCGCGGTTGAAATAGTTGCCCACTTGCCCGGTGCGTTCCAGTACCTCGGTTGAGTTGATGAGCGGCTTTCCATTGACATCCTTTTCCACATGATTGTCAATCAATGTTCCGGCCAGTACGGCGCGTATTTCTTGTCCGCCATTAAACTTGAAATGATACGACACAACCCCTTCGACACCGCGAGAACGTGTGTTAATGGCATTGGTAAAGAAGTTGGCTGTTTGCGCGCCTTCCGCCGCCAGTTGGGCCGCCAGCGTGGCATCGCCGTTCGCGCCGAAGTTGTTGGTGAGTACGATGCGGTCGTCAATATTGATCTGATAAGCATCAAGGGTAATTTCCAGCCCGCTCATCGGGTTGAGCGTCACACCGGCAGAGTAGTTCTGTGACGTTTCCTGCTTCAACTCCGGTATGCCAAAGATGCCGGCAAATTTGCTGTCGTTAGTGAACGTTCCGCTTTCCACAGGCTGAAGTGTTCCGCCCTGATTTATGAACAGGGTGCTGGTGCGCGAGTAATATTTCTGCTGCTGCGAAGGCGCGCGGAATCCGGTGCTGATAGCGCCGCGAATGGCTACGCGGTCGAGCAGTTTCCAACGCGCAACGCCTTTGTAATTGAGCGTCGAGCCGAAGTCTGAATAGTTTTCGCCGCGCAGGGCGCCGCCGATCATCAGGCGTTCGGTGATGTCCAGTTCCATGTCGAGATACGCTGCCATAGCGCTGCGGGTGTTGTTACTTTCGTCCAGTGGTTTGAATCCGGCAAAAACCTGAGCGCCTCCGGCCACACCGGCTACGGTGTTGTAATTTTTCCAGGAAGCCTCCTCTCCGGCGCGGATTTCAAAACCATCAATGCGGTATTCTGCGCCGACGGCTATGTTCAGGCCGTGGCGAATGCGATCGTAATGTTTCGACAAATCGAGGTTGGTGGTCAGTTGCGTGAACGACATACCTCCGCAGTCAAACTCCTTTTGGGCGTTGGCAATACCCAGGCTGCTTTGTGAGTAATTGACCGAGTTGCTTACTGTAAAATCAAAAGCATTTGTCCCATAAGTTTGGCTCAGGTCAGCATTCCAGGCGCCCAGTTTGCCGCGCAGGCCAACAGTTCCGGCCAGGTCGGTTACGTCCGAATTGATATTGGGCAGGAAGCCGTCCGGGTAAATTGAAAGTGCATTGGAGGCAGCCAATATGCCTGACGGATAACGATAAAATCCGGCAGCGTTGCCCTGTTTCAGGTTGTAACCGCCAAAAAGGTAGAGATTCCAGTTGTTATTGACTGCATATTGGCCATTCAGGAAAGCGCCACCGCTTTTTACTTCCGAGTTTCCGATGCGCATGTCAAAAAAGTTGCGGTTAATGCCCTTGGCGGACATGATCGAGTCATCGCGATTTTGCCCGGACACGTTGGAATACAGCCTTCCTGTATAGGTTCCGGTTCGGTTGGTTTCGCCGCGAAAAGCGTATTCACCGGTCAGGTTCAACCAGCCTTTTTGTCCGAGTTTCAGGCCGTAGTTCAGCCCGGCTTGATAGTTTAATCCGTCGTTGACGTTGACTGATGGGTCGGCGCTGTTATTGGTCAGTTTGTACTGTGCGTAATTTTTGTCGTACGATGTCATGTGCTGACCTGCTGAAGCAGAAAATGTCAGTCCTGTATTGCTTTTCGTGACGATGTTGATCACGCCGGCTATCGCGTCCGAGCCGTATTGAGCAGAGGCGCCGTCGCGCAGGATTTCAATGCGTTCGATAGATGAAGCCGGTATAGCGTTCAGGTCGGTGCCTACGGTGCCGCGGTTGACAGTTCCGTTGACGTTGACCAACGCGCTCTGGTGGCGGCGTTTGCCGTTAATGAGCACGAGTACCTGGTCCGGGCCGAGTCCGCGAAGTTGAGCGGGATCAACGTGGTCAGTACCATCGGCAATGGCCTGTCTGGACGACTGAAAAGAAGGCGCGACATAGGTCAGGATTTGATTCACATCTACCTGGCCAACTTCGTTCACGACATTCTGAATCGGAATGACATCCACGGCGACGGGCGTTTCCAGTTTGGTGCGCGTCTGGTTGCGTGAGCCAATTACAACGATGTCGTTCAATTCATAACCATCAGACAATGCCGCGTCAACCACATTGCCACGGATGGTTTTTTCAAGACTTTCACTGCCCACGAAACTGAAGACAAGCGTATTGGCATTGTCAGGCACTTCCAGGCGATATTGACCGTTAAAGTCGGTCACGGTGCCTCTGGTAGTGCCTTTTACCTTGACAGTTGCTCCGATCAGGGGTTCGTTGGACGTGGCGCTGGTGACCACGCCAGTAATGATGCGTTGCGCTGAAAGCAAGGACGCTACAGCAATAAACGCGAACAAGAAAAAAAGTCGAATCTGCTTCATACATAAAACGGGTTAAAATGAAAATGGTCAATGTTTCATAGTGGCAAAACTAAACAGTAACATTTGTTATGTTATCAGTAAATGAATTTTATTTCATTAAAAATTTTAATCTAATGTTCTGATTGTTTTCATTCCCTGAAGATTTGATATTTTCTACTTTTACGCCCTATGCAAATCGTCGTTTTCGGAAAACAATTCAAAGAGAAAGACCAACCCTGGATTCAGGAGGTTTTTGATGCGCTGCACGAGGAAGGGATTAACCCTTATGTCTATACGCCTTACCTGCGCGACATTGAAGGCCACATTGCCTTTCAGGGTTCGTATGCGCCTTTCGATGAATATCGCGATTTTCTATCGCACAGAATTGATTGTGTCATTGTGTTAGGCGGCGACGGCACCATGCTGGCGGCTGTTACGCTCATTCGCGACTCTGGCGTACCGATGTTGGGTATTAATCTTGGAAGAATGGGCTTTTTGGCCAGCATCGAAAAAAAAGACATTCGCCAAAGCATCCAAAAACTGCGCAATGGCCAATACCACATCGAAGAGCGCTCGATGCTTTACTTAGAAAGCAACCCGCCGATTTTTGGCGACATGCCCTACGCGCTGAACGACTGTACGCTGCTCAAGCGCGATACTTCTTCGATGATCACCATCCGCACTTTCCTGAATGGCGATTTTCTGAACGCTTTCTGGGCCGATGGCATCATCATTTCCACGCCAACTGGCAGCACAGGGTATTCATTGAGCTGCGGCGGGCCGGTTATTTTTCCCGATTCTGCCAATTTCGTGCTGACGCCCGTTGCGCCGCATAACCTGAATGTCAGGCCCATTGTCCTCTCCGAGGATTCGGTTATTTCTTTTGAACTGGAAGGCCGAAGCGAAAACTTCATTTGCACACTCGACTCGCGCTTTGAACTCATTGGTTCGCACCAGCAAATCGCCGTTCGGAAAAACGATTTTCCGTCGCGGCTGATTCAACTCGAAGGCGAAAGTTTTCTGAAAACCATTCGGGAAAAATTAGCCTGGGGGGCGGATATCAGGAATTGATGAAGATTCAAACAACCAATCGCGTCCAGGCCGTAGGTTTGCGTCGCTGAAAAGGAAATACTGATGGCAAAAAAACCTGTACAATCGCCCAAACCCGTCGTTAAACCTGCGACTAAACCCGCCAACCGCACGACAGCCCGGAATGCTGAAAGCGGCTCCGGTAAATGGTGGACATACGTGTTCATCGTGCTGGCTGTGACGGCTGCCTGCTACCTCTCTACCCTGTCGCACGGCTTCGTCAACTGGGACGACGACCCGAACATTACCGA